>JANXSS010000144.1 GCA_025356535.1 Herminiimonas sp. | reverse complement strand
CATGATGCTGTGGCCCTTGAGGACAGATGACGATATCGGGAAGTGCGTCGTTTCAAATGCGTCACGCGCATTCACGTAAGCATTTTGTGCATCCGCCATGACGCGGAAATTATTGTGCCGCTCCTCAGCGCTACCCGATCGCCCGGTTTGGTACATGTCTTCCTTGGCCTGCGGTATGACGATTGCCACCCGGCCCAACGCCAGGCTCAGTGCATCGTAACTTTGGGCAATGAATGCCTCGGGGCTGCGCAGCGTGCGTTCGGTCCATGCCTGTCGCTCGGCCGCGTTTTTGAATTGCATGGTTGGCCAGATGGTGTCGATGATCCTGGCAAGCGGCACTTCCGGTGCAATGGTTGGGGGATGGCTACCGCCGGGCAGATTCGTGACGAGTTGCCATACATTGCTGGAAAAATCATTGAACGCCTGCTGCAGATGCTGCGACTCGTTCTTGCAGTTGGCCAGGACCTGCAGCGCGCTGTCGTACTTGTTTTTTCCGGCCAGATCACGACCGAGCGCTGCTGCCGTTTTCTCATAGCAGAACAGGATCGGACGACCGCGCCAGTTTTCTTCCAGGCGTTTGCACAGCAAGAATGGCATCTCGGCCGAATCGACATGACCGCAATCGAGCCGCGCATGCGCATGTTCGAGCGGCACGTAATCGAGGTTGTTTACCGGCCAGCTCAATGTCTTGAAGGACGGCGGCAGGGCGGTTGCCGGAGCAGCCTCGCGTCTGCCTCCGATCAGCCCGCGCAGTGCCGCCAGCACGCCGTACGACCGCCTGCCGGCAGTTCCGGCAGCTGCGGCGGCTTCTGGCGCCGCCTCCCGACTTTCTGCATCGGTCTTGCGTACGGTCGGCGAAGTGCTGCGATTGTGGAGGAATATTTTTGCCTGCATGCTGGTTGCTCGCCTGTAGGGAAAGACAAGTGCAGGAAGCGCTTGCAGCGCATCGAGCACGGCCGTACTGCATTGCCACGATGACTCGCCCTGACGTTCACATTGCATTGCAAGCATTTGCACGTGGCACTCGACGTTACGCAAAATGCCCGGCTTTTTCCCGATGTTCGCGAACTGCCGGCAGGACTTGCGAAGCCGGCGGAACTGGAAAAAAGCGCCCGGCCCGGAGGGGGTCGCCTGTCGCATGGAATTTTCCCGGCTGTCCGGCCGGCGACGACGTGGCGCACCGGCGAGCGTCGGTGGACCGAACCGGCGCGCTGCGCCGCATTGCGCAACCCGGAACAGGCCGCCCCGGGTGCCTAGCCGGTTGCCAGCTGCAGCTGCTCGCGCATCCAGCGATGCGATGCCTTGCGGGTGTCGCGGTCGTGCCAGAGCATGTCGACATGCACCACCGGCAGCTCGAAAGGCAGTTCCTTGGTCGTCAGCAGCGTCGACATGCCGATCGTCTTCAACAGGTGGCGCGGCACGATTGCGATCAGGTCGGAGCCGGCCACCACACGCCCCACCGTATAGAATTGGTTGACGGTGAGATTGACCCGCCGGCTGCGGCCAAGGTTTGCCAGCGCGTCATCGGCCGGGCCGTGGGAGCGGCCGGAAAAACTCACCAGCGCATGCAGCGCCTCGCAATAGCTGTCGACCGTCAGTTCGGTCTCTGCCAGCGGATGGTCGCGCCGCATGATGCAGATGTACTTGCCGCTGTAGAGGCGATGATGGCGGATGGCCGAGGTCGAGCCCTGCTCGCCGCTGAGTTGCGCCACCACGCCCGGAAACGAGCCGACGGCAAGCTCGATTTCACCCTGCAGCAGCATCTGGCGCGGATCGCGCGAGGTCAGCGGCACCATGCGCACGTCGATGCCCGGCGCATCCGCCTTGATCACCCGCATGAGCGAGGGCAGCAGCAGCGACGCCGTCGAGTCGGCCATCGACAGGCGAAACGTCGTGTGCAGTTCGGCGATGCGAAATTCGGCCGGCGCCAGCAGTTCTTCCAGGTCGGCAAGCGCCGCCCGCACGCGCGGCCAGAGTTCCTCGGCACGCGGCGTCGGCTTGACGCCATGCGCGGTGCGCACGAACAGGTCGTCGTGCAGCGCTTCGCGCAGGCGCTTCAAGGCATTCGAAACCGCCGGCTGGGTCGTTGCCAGCCGGTCGGCGGCGCGCGTCAGGTTCTGCTCCGACATGATGACGTCGAAAATACGCAGCAGGTTCAGGTCTAGTGTAAGAAAGGACATTGCGGTTCGCGAAAATGATAAAAAAGTGCAGTTGACGGCGGCATGCCGCCTGCTGCAGGCGCAGACGACGGGGCGGGTTCCGGTGCGGGCGGCAACGGCGGCAGCGGCCTGATTGTACGGTGATTTGGCGCGCCGGTCGTCCCGGCTCCATTGCAATGCGCGCCTATTGCTGCGGCGTGCGCTGCAGTTTCTGCAGGTCGAAACCCTGCCCCTGCAGGCGCAGCAGCAGGGCCTCCAGCAGCGCGGCATCGACGACGGGGGTACGCACCAGAATCCAGAGGAATTCGCGTTTCGGCTCGCTGACTGCGGCAAGCCTGTAGGCCGGGTCGAGGTCGATGATCCAGTAATCGCCCCAGACTGCCGGCAGAAACGACAGCCAGGCCGGTGCGAAGCGCACCTTCAGGCGCGGCGCGGCAGCGTCGGGCTGGCGCGCCTGGCCGACGGCGCGCTCGGTACTGCCATCGGCCAGACGGCACTGATTGACGACCTGCACGCTGCCGTCGGCCACGATGCTGTAATCGGCTCTTGTAAAACCGACGCATTTTTTCTGGAAGCGATTCGGATAGCGGGCGATCTCGTACCAGGTGCCCATGTACCGCGGCAGGTCGACGGCGGCAACCGTGCGCAGCGGCGGCGCGCCGGGTGCCGCATTGTCGGCGCGCACCGCCCGGGCCGTGGCAAACAGCAGGCAGAACGCGCCGGCAAGCGCAAAGGCCATCGGCAGGCGGGGGTCGGGCTTTGGTAGTCTCATCGGGCGATGATAACAACGAAGCGCAACCGGCGTGGGCTGCTGCGGCAAAGGCAGGCGCTGCGCTGCGGTTACTTCTTCCTGATGTTGCAGTTCTCGGTCAGGAACTGCATGGCATAAATGTATTTGTCGTCGCTGGCGTCTTGCAGCCGCTCCTGCGCTTCCGGAAAAAATTCTTCTTCCCACATCGACAGCAGATCGCTGCGAATCGAAAACGGCGCCGACGTGTTGATCAAATCCACCACCACGCCGGTGTTGAAACCGTGCGCGCGCACGCGCCGGATCAGCGCCCGCGCCTCCGGCACCGACAGCGTGGTCTTCGGCCTGACGCCGGCGGCCAGGCAAAGCAGTACCGTCTGGCGCGAAAACGGATCTTCCTTTCCCTTGGTCAGCTTCTGCCATTCCTTCGAGACGAATGCATCGAAGGCATCGATGTCTTCAAGACCCGTGTCGCGCAAGAAGTACCGGGCATCGAGCATGTCCAGGACCGCATCGAGCGGCTTCGTCAGGTCGGCCAGCAGCGGCGCATCGTGCTTGTCGATCTCGCGCCGGATCGCAGCGGCGATCGGCTGGTGCTGCACCGGCACGTCTGCCATCAAGCCTTTCGGAAACTTCAGCTTGCCGGTTCCGGCCAGGGCAGCGCGCAAGGTCTCGATCAACGCGGCAAACTCCGCGCGGTTCGGGCAGTTGCCGGCGCGTCCGAGCCGGCGCAGCAGCGCCGTGCGGATCACCGCTTCGGCGGCAACCGAGTCGAGCGCCGCGAGCGGCACGTTCATGTCCTGCGCAAACCAGCGGGCCGCTTCCAGCATGCGGTTGTTCAGATCGCGTCGGTTCAACTCCTTGCGATAGGCGGCGCACGACATCGGCTTGGCCAGGGTGCGCTCATCCTGGAATTCCTTGAGCGCCTGGCCCTGGGCGCCGCCGTCGAAGACGGCCGACTCCGGCATCGCATGCAGCGCCTTGAGCAGGTCGTTGCCGCCGCGCGAATGCGACAGGAAGCTGTTGTCCTGCAGCGATTGCGCCGCCTTTGCCAGGTCGTCGCCGTACTGGTGTTCGAGATACAGGCTGACCAGGTGGACGATGCGCTTTCTGGCGTTGTCCAGCGAAGCGAACAGGTGACTGGTGCCGAAGTACTGCGCCACCTGCACCGACCCCTTGGCGCCGTCGCTGACGATGGCGTCGCACCGGGCCGGGTCGATCATGCGCCGGGCCACGCCGTGGGTGAGCGCCTTTTCGAAATACGGCCGCCGGTCGACGGTCGCCAGGCGATGGTTTGCAGTTGCCATGGCCGCGTTCAGACGAGGACGGGCATCAGAGCGCCGACTCTTCGCCGCCTTCGAGGGCGCCGCCTGCATCGGCCCGGCTGCGTGCCGGCGCTGGCGCGCGCGGCGCCGGCGGCGACTCGTCGAGCCCCTGCTCTTCCAGGCGCTGCAGCTCGGCCTCGACGCGCAGGCGGTTCTGCAGGCGGGTCTTCAGCACCGGCCAGATCTGCTCGAACATGTCGGCATGCTCGTGCTTCAACAGCCACGTCAGTTCTTTCCAGTCGCTGTCGCTGACTTCGGCGCGGTCGACCGCATCGCCCTCTTCGTTCAGGTTGATGTTGAAGGTATCGTATTTCTCGAAGTGGACCACCTCTTCGTCGCGGTCCGACAGGTAATCGACCAGCGCTTCGCAGCCGCCGTCGATCTCGCCCAGGGCGGCGATGAAGTCGGCCGTCTGCACGTCGCTGCGAAAGATGACGGCATTGATCATGCCGCGCAGATGCGCATGGGTGCGGTCGTCGTAGAGCTTTTCCATGATCACGGCGCGGGCGAACTGCTCGGGCGTCACCAGCAGGTTGACCACCGACTCCTTGGAAGCATCGAATTCGCGGATCACCGCCAGCAGGTCTTTCGGCGCCATTTCATCGAGCACCGCCACCAGTGCATGGTCGCCATCGGATTCGGCCAGCGCCACCAGTGCGAACTCCGCACCGGCGATGTCACCGGCCCGAATCAGGGTCTGGGCTTTTACTACGAGTGCATTTGTCATGGGGTCCGGTCAACGTTGTTCAGACAAAAAGAAATCCGGCACGAGGCCGCATGGCGTGCGGCATGCCGTCATCCGCGCCGGTCGAAGCCTTGCTCGGACATCCAGTCGGCGCCGGCTTCGTCGAGATCCTGCTCGTCGTCGCCATCGTCGCCATCGGGGCGCTCGCCTTCGCCATCGGCTTCGCCACCGGTGTCGTCGTTTGCGCCGGTGGCGCGCGTGACGGCCGACTGGCTGAGTTCCTTCGCATGCAAAAATTCCAGGCAGATCACGGTGAGCATGAAGCGCTCGCCTTCGGGCTCCTGCAAGGCCATCGCAACGAACTTCTCGGCCCACGGCGCCATCTGCACGGCCGGCGCCAGCTCCTGCCAGGAAGGAAACTCTTCGGGTTCGGCAAAGGCCAGCATCAGTAACGCCTGGGCATTGAGGACCGTGACGGCATTATGGAAGACGGGCGCGACCATCTCGGGCGCGAAACCGATCATCGGCATCAATTCCTTGAACTGCGCGCGCTTCTGGTTCAGGCGCGCGGCCAGCACGTTCTTGCCTTCGGAGTCGGATTGCAGGTCTTCGAGCTCGGCCAGGTAGGCCTTGCTCAGGTCTTCGAAATAGGCAGACAGTCTCATTGCAGAACTTTATTCAGGTAGGTTTTCCAGAGTTCGCGGGCGGTCTCCAGCGGATTCTCCAGCAGGCTGCGGCGGCGATTCTCGTCATAATCGCGCCGCTTTTCGGTGTCGGACAACAGATCGTACGCTTCTTGCGTCTCACGGAATTTTTCGGCGGCGTCCGGAGAAGGATTCTTGTCCGGATGGTATTCGGAAGCCTTGCGCCGATAGGCGCTTTTCAGGGCGCTTGCCGATGCGTCGGCTTCGACACCGAGCACCGCGTAATGGTCTTTCATGCTGATTCTCTGCCCCGGTTGATTTGGTTGATTCACGCCCAGGCGTTGCAATTCTACAGAAATCCGGTCGACAGCCAGGGAATGGCTGCAATCAACACCAGCGCCACCGCCAGCGCGCCCAGGTATGGCCAGACATGCGGCATTGCCCGATCCGGGTCGACACGGCCGATGGCGCAGGCCGCATAGAAGCCAACGCCGAACGGTGGCGCGAACAGCCCCAGCCCCATGGCGAAGATCACCGTCATGGCATAGTGGACTTCATGTATGCCGACCGCGCGGGCAACCGGAAACAGCAGCGGCCCGAACAGGACGATTGCCGGTATGCCTTCCAGCACGCTGCCAAGAATGACGAAGGCCACGACCGAGATCGCCATGAAGCCGCCCTTGCCGCCCGGGACGATGGTCATCCATTCGGCGAGCTGGCGCGAGAAGCCCGATTGCGTCAATGCCCAGGCCATCGCCGTGGCGCAACCGATGATGAAGAGAATCGCGCCGGACAACGAGGCCGTCTCGATCAACATCGGATAGACACGGCGCCAGTCGAACTGCCGGTAGACCAGCAGACCCACCAGCACCGTGTAGGCAATGCCCACCGTCGAGACTTCGGTTGCCGTGGCAATGCCGCCGACCACGGTTGCCCGGATGACGAAAGGCAGCGCCAGCGCCGGCACCGCCACCAGGAACAGCCTGACGACACGGGCCGGGCCGGCACGCACCACGCCGGAGAGGTCTTCATGACGGTTATGAAAAAACACCAGCACCGCCAGCGCCAGGGCGCCCACCAGTGCCGGCATCAGGCCGCCGGTAAACAGCGCCGCGATCGAGACACCGGTGACCGAGCCGATGGTGATCAACACCAGGCTCGGCGGAATCGTCTCCGACATGGCGCCGGACGAGGCCAGCAGCGCGATCAGGCGGCTATCCTGGGCGCCGCGCCGCTTCATTTCCGGAAACAGCGCCGGCGCCACCGCTGCCATGTCGGCCGCTTTCGAGCCCGAAATGCCCGACACCAGGTACATCGCCCCAAGCAGCACGTACGCCAGGCCGCCCCGCACGTGGCCGAGCAGCGACGCCAGGAAATCGACCATCGCCCGCGCCACGCCGGTCATCTCGATCAACAGCCCGAGAAAGACGAACAGCGGCACCGACAGCAGGATCAGCGCCGACATGCCTTCGTCCATGCGGCTGACCACGATGGTCAGCGGCGTGTTGGTCGACACCGCCAGAAACGACAGCGTCGCCACGCCGAAGGCAAAGGCGATCGGTACGCCGGCGGCCACGCAGGCGGCCACCACGCCGACGAAAAAAATCAGCAGGTTCACATGGCCGAGCTTGAAGAAGAACGGCCGCGCCAGCCACAGCGCCGCCACCAGGAGCACCATCAGCAGCAGTGCGACACCGACCTGCCGGAGCTGCGCCTGCTCGAACAGCCGCATGAGGACGATGGCCAGCATCATGACCGCGCCCACGCCGATTGCCGCCACCCGCAGGCCGTCATGGATTTCCAGGGCCGGTGTGGCAATGAGCCACTGGTCCTGCGCGTATTCCAGCGCCGGCAGCAGAATTTCCAGCACGAAGGCCGCCACCACCAGCTGCGCGCCGAGCGTGACGCGCCGATGCCAGGCCGGCGGCAACAGGTTGACCAGGGTGGTCAGGCGCATGTGTTCGCCGCGCCGCAGGGCGATCACGGCGCCGAGCATGGCCAGCCACAGGAACAGGATCGAGGCCAGTTCGTCGGACCAGGTCAGCGGCGCATTGAAGGCATAGCGGGCGATGACGCCGGCGAGCAAAATGCCGATTTCAGCCAGCACCAGGAGCGCCGCCGGCACTTCGGTCAGCAAGGCGAGCCCGGCGTCGAGGCGGCGATAGAAGACGGTGCGCGGGCGCGCCGGCGGCGCGGCGGGGCCGGCGGCAGCAGCGCCAGTTGCATCAGGCAGGGACATGCAGCGCGTTCCGCTTATTCAAGCTTGCCGGCGTATTTCTCCAGCAGCGCCCAGGCTTCGTTGCCATATTTTTTCTTCCATTCGGCATAGAAGCCCGATTGCTTCAACACGCCGCGAAAGGCTTGCGGATTGACGGGATTGAAAACCAGCCCCTTGGCCTTGAGTTCGACCTCGACCGTATTGTTGAGACGCCGGATGTCGTCGCGCTCGCGCTCGGCGCCGGCATTGATGTGCTTGGTAATCAATGCCTGCACATCCTTTGGCAGGCGCGCCCACGACTTGGCGTTTGCCAGGAACCAAAAGCCGTCCCACATGTGATTGGTCTGGGAGCAGTACTTCTGCACTTCATAGAGTTTTGCGGTCTGGATGATCGCCAGCGGATTTTCCTGGCCTTCGACGATCTTGGTCTGCAGGGCGGAATAGACTTCGCTGAAGTTGATGCTCGCCGGCGCCGCATCGAAGGCCTTGAACATCGAGGTCCACAGCGGGCTGACCGGCACGCGGATCTTGAAGCCCTTCAGGTCGGCCGGCGAGGTGATCGGTTTCGACGAACTGGTAATTTGCCGAAAGCCGCTGTCCCAGATCCTGTCGAAAGCCAGCAGGTTGAATTTTGCGATACTGCCGCGCACATGCGCGCCGAGGTCGCCATCCATCGCCGCCCACACCTGGTTCATGTCCTTGAAGGCAAAACCGATGCCGTTGATCGAGGCCACCGGCACCAGCGTCGACAGGATCAGGCCGGAGAGCGTGAAGAAATCGATGGCGCCCGAGCGGATCTGCGACAGCATGTCGGTGTCGCTGCCAAGCTGGCTGTTGGGGAACTGCTGGATGTCGACCCGGCCTGCGCTGTCCTTGCGAATGGCCTCCGCCGCTTCCTTGATGCGCACGTTCAGCGGATGGGTGGCCGGCAGGTTGCTGGCAAATTTCAGCGTGAATTCCGCGCTCTGGGCAAATGCCGGCGCGCCAAGGAGCGTCGCGCCCACGGTGCCTAGTGTCAGGGCCGATGCCCGGTTCAGGAAGGTGCGACGAATTCGATCATGCATTGCGGTCTCCGTTATTGTTCAAGCTAAATTCAAGCAAAATCCAGGCAAAGTTTCCCGATGGCCTGCACGATACGCGGCGCCTGCTTTTGCTGTCAAGCACATCGGCGCAGCCGGGAAGGCGCCGGCTCTGCTAGGCTGTCGCCGCCGACGCACCGAATGGACGCAGCACGGTGCAGCCGTTTTCGACCGGCTGCACGGCCATCCGGTTGCCGCTTCAACGCCTGGCCCCTTCCTCCAATTTTTCGGGACACCCGCATGCAGACACCTCGCAATGCCACCAATGCCGCCGCCGACGGCACGATCGGCAACGACGCCGCCGTGGGCGTGATCGGCATCGGCGTCATGGGCATGCCGATGGCCACGCGCCTGCTGGCCAGTGGTTTCAGGGTCGTGGTGCGCGACGTGCGCAGCGCGCCCAATTTGGCCGCAGCCGGCCTGGGCATGACGGTAGCGGCTTCGCCTGCCGCTCTGGCTGCGCAGGCTGGCCTGACCATCGTCATGGTCGTCGACGCAGCGCAGATCGACGCAGTCCTGTTCGGCGAAACCGGCGTCGTCGCCGGCATCGGCCAGGCGGTCACTGCAGCCACTGCAGCCACCGGGCAGCCGGCCGTCATGCTCTGCTCGACCATCGCACCGGACGCCGCCGCCGGTTTCGCGCAGCGCTTGAGCCGGTACGGCATCGCCATGCTGGATGCGCCCGTCTCGGGCGGCCCGGTGCGGGCGCTGCAGGGAACGCTGTCGATGATGCTGGCGGCTGCGCCTGCCCTGCTTGACAGGATGGCGCCGGTGCTGGCCGCGCTGGCGGACCGGCGCTTCGTCATCAGCGCCACCGCTGGCGACGCGGCGAAGGTAAAGCTGGTCAACAATCTGCTGGCCGGCACCAACCTCGTTGCCGCTGCCGAAGCAATGGCGCTGGGCCGCCGGCTGGGCCTCGACGGACGCGCCCTGTTCGACGTCATCAATCAGTCCAGCGGCGCATCCTGGATTTTCAACGACCGCATGGCCCGGGTGCTGGCCGACGACTTCGCGCCGCGGGCGGCGCTGACCCTGCTTGCCAAGGACCTCGGGCTTGCTACCGTCCTTGCGCAATCGGTGGGGCAGCCAACGCCGCTTGGCACCGCGGCACTGGCGATGTTTCACCGCGCGATCGATGCCATCGGCGGTGAATTCGACGATGCCGCAGTCATCGCGGCTTATGGCGCCGGACCTGCAGGCGCCGTGCGCTGATCAGCGTGTCGATGCTGGCGTCGTTAAATAATTTCCAGTTGCTGCAACTTGTAGGCACAGGCCCGCTCTATTACTTTTCTCTTCGACAACGCGGTGCATGCCAATCACTGATCGCGGCGTCGGCACGAGACATCAGAAACCAACAGGAGCCCCGATGATGACGAAGCTTGCACTGCCTACCCTAGTTGCCGGTACTGCCCTGATCACGCTTGCCCTGGCCGGATGTGGCCGGCCCTCCGGCAGCGATCAATCCGGTGCGTCGTGCCCGGGCTCGACCGCCGCTGGCCGCGGCGAGCCGGCGGGAGGCGCCAGCACCGGTATGTCGAGCGGCAAGTCCGAGAGCACGACGCCAGGCAAGTCCGATCCGGGTGCAATGGCGCCGCCGGGCGCGGGTACTGCTGCGCCAGGCACGACCGGCACCGGCATGTCGGGCGCGGCCAACCCTGGCTCGTCCAGCAACACCGGCGGCTCGGCCTCGGGCAACAACAGTTCGGGCAAGTAAGCAAGCAGGCAAGCAGACAAGCCGGGCCCGGTTCAGGTACCGCCGAGCAGCGCGGCAATGCGCTCGCGCAGCAGTGCGGGTGTCACGCCTGTGGCATCGAACGGTGCACCAATATTGAGGCCGACGCGGCTCCAGGCGCCGCGTCGGAAAGGCTTGACCATCGCCACAGGCTGGCCGGCAACCTGCTCCGCGCGGCTGAAGAACGACCCCCACAAGTTAATCAATGCCATCGGAATGACCGGCACCGCAAGCCCGTCGGTTTGTGCCTGCTCGAGTATTTTCATGATGCCACCCTTGAAAGGCTGCAGCGTGCCGTCCCGGGTGATGCCGCCTTCCGGAAAGATCGCCAGCAAATCGCCGTCGCGAAGCACCTGGGCGGCGCGGGTAAAGGCGGCCTCGTAGGCAAGCGGATCTTCTGCACGCGGCGCCACGGGTATGGCATGCGCCAGACGGAACAACGCTCCCAGAACGGGCATCCGGAAAATCCGGTGATCCATCATAAAACACAGGGGGCGCGGACTGGCGGCCATCAGCAGCACCGCATCGACGAAGCTGACATGGTTGCACACCAGGACTGCAGCGCCTTCGACCGGGATGTGTTCGTCGCCGCTGACCTTGAAACGGTACATGCAGAACGACAGGATCCATGAGACGAAGCGCAGCACGTATTCCGGCACCAGCAGAAAGATGTAGGACGCCACGACCGCATTGGCAATTGCCAGCAACAGAAAAACCTGGGGAATCGAGACGCCCCGGCCCAGCAGCATGCCGACGATGAGCGAGCTGCCGATCATGAACAGGGCATTGAGAATGTTGTTGGCCGCGATGATGCGGGCCCGGTGCGTCGGCGGCGAGCGCAACTGGATGAGCGCATACATCGGCACGCTGTAGAGGCCGGCAAACAGGCTCAGCAGGGCCAGATCTGCCAGGACCCGCCAGTGCGCCGCAACCGTGACGAATTGCGCCAGGGTCAACCCGGCCGCAGGCGGCAGGCTGCGGGTTGCAAAATACAGGTCCAGGGCAAACGCCGTCATGCCGATCGCACCCAGCGGCACCAGCCCGATTTCGACGTTGCGCCGGCTTAGCCCTTCGCACAACAGCGAGCCGGCACCGATACCGATCGAAAACACCACCAGCAGCAACGAGGCGACATGGGCATCCCCATGCAGCACGTCTTTTGCAAAACTGGGAAACTGGCTCAAGAACACCGCGCCGAAAAACCACATCCAGCTGATGCCGAGCAGCGAGCGAAAGACGACCAGGTTGCCATGCGCCATTTTCAGGTTGCGCCAGGTTTCCGTGACCGGATTCCAGTTGATGCGCAATCCCGGATCGCTCGCCGGTGCCGCGGGAATGAACTGCGCCGTGACCCGGCCGAGCACGGCCAGCAGCACGCAGGCAACGACCACCTGCACATGGCCGACCGCGGGCAGCGCAATGAGGATGCCGCCAGCGATATTGCCAAGCAGGATGGCGACGAAGGTACCCATTTCCACCACGCCGTTGCCGCCGGTAAGCTCATGCGGTCGCAGCACCTGCGGCAAGTAGGCAAATTTTACCGGCCCGAAAAGCGTCGAATGCAGGCCCATGAGACAGGTGCAGACGAGCAGCACGACGACGTCGTTCGCCATGAAGCCGTAAGCCCCCAGCAGCATGATGCCGATTTCCAGATTCTTGACGAAGCGAATGATCGCCGTCTTGTCGTACTTGTCGGTGATCTGCCCGCTGGTGGCCGAAAACAGCAGATACGGCAGGATGAACAGGGCGCCGATCACCAGGCCTGCCAGCGCCGGCGGCATCCATGACACCTGCAACTGGTACGTCACCAGGATCGTGAAGGCGAACTTGAAAACATTATCGTTGCCGGCGCCGAGAAACTGCGTCCAGAAAAACGGTGCGAATCGGCGCTGCCTGAGCAACGCGAACTGGTTTGCATGGGCTGGAGGCGAATCCGCAGCCGTAGCGTGAAGTGAGACAACACCTGCATCGGGAAGCTTCACGGTTTTCCTCATCGAGTCGGGCAGTCGGTGCCTGGCAGGCGGGCCGGTCGATGCCTCTGCATCAACCGGTTTTTTAGATAACAACGCGTCGAAGGGCAGCTGAAAACCTGCTGTGCACCCCATTTGCAACACTCAACGAAACTCAACGACTTAAATATTGACAGTATCTTCCCCAAGGGCAAATATGTCCTGTGCATGACCGCAGTACCGGCTCACGCTGTTAGGGCAACCAACAGTAAAGGCACAGCGCGCTGCAAGACCGGTTTTAAGGGCAGGACGGCACTTCCGACGTGCCACCAGGCGTATCCCATGCGCTGCATCGCATGGTAGTGCGAAAAGCATTGCAGAACCATTCATTCCATTTCAAAGGTATCAAAGTGAGCGCATCAAGGAAAAAATCGTGCAAGTCGCCAAACAAGCGGGTTCCGGCATCCTCCATTGACGAGGCACTGGAGCGGGTTTCTGGCGAGGGTAATGACGACAGCCGGAAAGAGCAGCAGGTCTTTACCCTGCTCGATCCGGTATCACGCCTGCTCTGGTCGCAAGCGCTGCGCAGCATGCATTGAGGCATTGGCGTCGTTGCGCTACGTAGCGCAACGGCATTGGCCAGGCCGCCGGCACGCTGCGACCTGACGCAGCATTCACGGTGGCGCCATCGCCGAAGCTCGGCACGAACGCTTCACTGCGCACCCGCAAGGCTGCGAACGATATTGCATTTTTCATAATTCCCGTCTTGTCCCCGTTTTATGTGGACAAGCCTGTGGATAACCCTGATGCACACCTTGCAAGCCTACTATCGACGCCATTCCGCTTGACTGCCTTTAAAATGAGCAGATGGGCCAATTCAAATTTTTCTTGTCGATATAGCATGCCTTACCTTCCACAAACGCATCCGCTACGCTGGTTTCGTCCTGCCTTGCGCAGTTTTGCCGCAGCCGGCACGGCCCTGCTGCCGGCTTGCCTGCTGCTGGCGGGATGCGTGTGTCTGTCGACCCTGAGCGCATGCGCGCAATTGCCCGCGCCTGCATCACTGGCCGGCATGGCCTGGAATGTCAGCCAGCAGCGCATGTTGCCCGTTGCAGAAGTGCTGCAACAGCTTAGCGCTGCCGATATCGTCTTGCTGGGCGAAACCCATGACAATCCCGACCATCACGCCATCGAGGCAACGGTCCTCGACGCCTTTGCAGCCAAGGGCTCGGCAGTGCTGGTGCTGGAACAATACGATCTGGAGCAGCAGTCGGCGCTCGACGCGATTGCACGCTCCGGTGACGGCGACACGGTGCGCCTCGCAGCACTGCAGCGCTTAATGGGTTCCGGCTGGGAATGGCCGGCCTATCAACCGCTGCTGGCAACTGCGCTGCATCGGGGGCTGCCCGTGGTGGCTGCAAATGCGTCGCGCGCAACACTGCGCCCGGTCTCGAAAGAAGGCTTTGCCGCGCTCGGTCCTGGCCGGGCGACGCAGCTTGGTCTGGCTACCGGCTGGAGCGCGGCCCAGCAAAGTCTGCTTGGCAGCGAGATCGCAGATGGCCATTGCGGCCGCCTGCCGGCGCCGGCGGTTGCGGCAATCGCCATTGCCCAGCGCGCCCGCGATGCACTGATGGCCGAGCGCATTCTGGCGCAAGCAACGGCACCGGTGGTTGCAATTCTTGGACGCGGCCATGTGCGCCACGATCTGGCCGTCCCGGTGTATCTGCGCCAGCGCGCCGGTAACCGGCGCTTCGTTTCCGTGGGCCTGGTCGAAGCCGGTGACAGTGCTGCGGCTGCCGACTACGACCGCAGCAGCCTTGGCGCACTGTACGATTTCATCCTGTTTACCAAGCCCGTGATCAGAAAAACCGATCCTTGCGCCGGCTTGGTACCGACGACCGCCACGCTGCCGCCCTGACATGCGATAACGCAAACCTAAAACCGTCAAACTTAAATTGACAAGGTCGGGTTGTGCGGCATTAAACGATATCAATCCGATCGAAATACACTGTGCGCACCAGACGCACGCCATGTTGCCTTGGCTGCGCCGTCAACATGAAAGCTAGCAAGATGCCGATCACGTCGACCCCATCTGTCGCCCTTCCCCTGGCCCCAACGAATCATCGCGCCCCGATGCAGGGCGAGACCGCAATCGACATCATCGCAATGGCCGACTCGCAACGACCGCCCGCGCCGGCACGCCGCAGCAGTGCGAGCGCGCTTTCAGCACTGTCCCGTCCCCCCGTATCCAGGCGCTGCGATACGCCAATGAAAATCGGCATAGCCAGCGCACTCGGCGGCCTGGGCAGTTGCGCACTGCTGGCGCATTCGATCAAGCGCACGATCGACAGCAATTCATTTGCCGCCACGCCGGATCGCTGTGCGGGTGCGGTCGAATGCGGCAGCCCCGATCCCGACGGCATCGTCGTCGAATACGTCGGCGCAGCCTTACTTGGCCTGACCAGCTTGTTCGGTGCAGGCGCGGCCTGGATGTTCCGTCAGCATGACGGCTCGTAGAGACCGCTTTCGCCTTAACCGCAAGGCCGAAAACTTTTTTACATTACGCAAGGCCATCGCTTTCATACGGCGCCGGCCGGCTTTGCCGCCCTGATGAAATTTACGGACGCAAAGCGCCTGCGCGTTCGAACGTTCGCAGCATTTGGCGAGCACGAAAGTGACCCAGCGTGCTGACAGGCCGCCGATTCCCTCGTACCATTTCCGGCCCTTCTCTTCCAGATTGCACCCACCATGAAAGCAATGATTCTCGCTGCAGGCAAAGGAACCCGCGTCCAGCCTTTGACCTATGAGCTGCCCAAGCCGATGATCCCAATTCTGGGCAAGCCGGTCATGGAATACCTGGTCGAGCATCTGGTGAGCCACGGCGTACGGGAAATCATGGTCAACGTGAGTTACCTGCATCAAAAGATCGAAGAATATTTTGGTGACGGCCACCGTTTTGGCGCCGCTATTGGCTACTCCTTCGAAGGCTACATGAGTGCCGATGGAGAATTGCATCCGCAGCCGATCGGCTCTGCCGGCGGCATGAAGAAGATCCACGAGTTCGGCGGCTTTTTCGATGAAACCACGCTGGTCATCTGCGGCGACGCCATCATCGACCTCGACTTGAAAGCCGCACTGGCAGAACACCGCAGCAAGGGTGCCACCGCCAGCATCATTACCAAGGAAGTGCCGCTTGATAAGACCTCCGAATACGGCATGGTGGTGGCCGATGCCGATGGCCGCGTCCAGTCGTTCCAGGAAAAACCCCGCCCGGAAGAAGCGCGTTCGACGCTGGCCAGTACCGGCATTTACATTCTGGAGCCGGAAATCATCGACCTGATTCCCTCCGGTGAAGTGTTCGACATCGGCTCCCAGCTTTTTCCGATGCTGATCGAAAAAAGCGTGCCGTTCTATGCCCAGAGCCGTCCGTTCGAATGGATCGATATCGGCAACGTCAAGGATTTCTGGAGCGTGTCGCAAAGCGTCCTGCGCGGCGAAGTCGATCACATGGTAATGCCCGGCAAGGAGATCGCTCCGGGCGTCTGGGCAGGGTTGAATGTGCAGATCGATTGGACCGACACCAAGCTCACCGGCCCGATCCACCTCGGTTCCGGCACCAGGGTCGAAGCCGGCAGCAGCATTACCGGTCCGACCTGGATTGGCCACGGCAGCCATATCTGCAGCGGCACCGAGATTGCCCAGTGCATCCTGTTCGAATACACGCGCATCACCCCCGGCACCCAGATGCACCAGATGGTGGTGTGCAAGGACTATTGCGTCAGCCGCGAGGGCAAGATGATGCATCTGACCGAAAGCCCGGACGAGCGCTGGAGCGATGCGCGCGACCGCCGTACGGCAAGCCGATAAAAGGTGGCAGGTGGCAGGTGGCAGGTGGCGACAGTGCCGGTCATGACACCGTTCGTGATGGCGTACCGTTTTCGCAGCCACATCTCCGGTTCGGGTTTCAGACCCGGTAACGCGATGATTATTTTATTTTAGAAAAGACAACACGCGGTCCAGCTTGATCTCAAGGACCCAGGTCAATATAAAAAATTATCTACGCACAAAGTCGACATCACGGACACATTCAAATCGACGACGGTCGGCTCCAGCGAAAGATTCATCGCTCCGAAAGACGCCCGTGACAAGCTCAATATCCGGAAAGTCGACACGCTTTGTTCGACGCCCGCGCCGGGTGGCGGTTTGCGCAGTACGCCCATTAATTCCGAACTTTCCCGCCAGGTGATACTGGCCGAACAGATCATGCGCCAGGATCGAGCGATCCTGCGGGTCTTGGCCGCAAGGCTTCCAAAGGCAGTGGCATCACCGCGTGAATGAAATTTCTGCTCTTGCCGCTCTTAACCCTGAGCTTTGTCAGGTTCGCTGACTCGGCAGGAGTAAAACGGTCGACCTGCCGTCCAGCAGGCGCAAACCATTTCTGGCCTCAGAACCAGCGGTCCTTAAAAACGCCGTACCGGTGGTCACTGCTGCAGCACGCGGCAGGTCCATCCTGCTAGTGACGGTTGCCTGATTGAGGCCAGCCAGATGCAGGCGAACGGTGTTATTGCGCCTGAACGCTTGGTACTGTTTCTTGGGTCGACGGAGCATCGAGGATGGTACGGTTGCCGTCATGTTTTTACTAGAATAAATCGGAATGTCGACATAGAAGAATTGTTGTAACGGTCTCTACAAATGCTGTGCGAGCATTTCGGGTTTTTCGATCGAGCCGACTCGATCAATTGAAATTCCAGAAATTCGCAAAGGTGAATCTATGCCGTTACTCAATTTAACCCGGATTAGCAACGACGTTGTTTCTCGTGAGCTAAAAACAATGACAAAGCAACCCAGAGTTGTCCCGATACAGCACGACGAGACACTTGCACATGGCATTGCTCGGAATATTCTTTCGCCACATCTTGCAAACCTTGTTAGTTGGAAACTAAGTAAATCCAAAATATCGTTGGGTCTGACCAGAGATTGTGTAATTGCGGACCAAAGCGTTCACAAGACAATTCAGGAAGCATTTACAAGTAGTATTCATGCACATAAAAGTACGTTTACACACGACCTTTGGAAGCACTGATTAATTAACGACTTACTGTTTCCGCCAACGCTCCGGTCTGAGACAATATCGACGTGTTCATTCGCTTACTGTTCATCATGCAAAAGAGCTTCTCTGACCTCGAATATGCCGCCAAGAAGAAGCTGACTCG
>JANXSS010000121.1 GCA_025356535.1 Herminiimonas sp. | reverse complement strand
CGCCACGTCATGGCGAATACCGAAGACGTCGGCGATCGCTTTGCAGATGAAGCGCGTCGCATCCATTACGGTGAGACCGAAGAGCGCGGCATTCGTGGCCAGGCAACGCGCGAACAAACCGAAGCACTGATCGACGAGGGCATTACCGTTATGCCGCTGCCGGCAGCGGCAGTGCTCAAGGAAACGCTGCAGTAGCGTAGCGGCCGGGTCGTCCGGAAGGAAGACAGACATTCGAACCCGCCGGTCGATCCTGGCACCTTACCGGTTGTCCAGCCGGTCAACCAGGCAGATCGGCAGACCCGACGCTGCACCCTTCAGCTCGAATCGGCAGACACGACTTCTCGCGCACCTCAACTCGTGAACTGCAGCGCCGCCAGCTTGGCATACGCTCCGCCTTGCGCCACCAGCGCCGCATGCGTGCCCTGTTCGACGATGCGACCCTGGTCCAGCACCACGATGCGGTCGGCGCTTTGTACCGTTGCAAGGCGGTGCGCAATCACCAGCGTGGTCCGCCCGCGCATGGCGGATTCGAGAGCGGCCTGGACCATGCGCTCGCTTTCCGCATCGAGCGCACTGGTGGCTTCGTCGAGCAGCAGCAACGGCGCGTTTTTGAGCATCGCGCGGGCAATGGCAATGCGCTGGCGCTGGCCACCCGACAGGCGCACGCCGCGCTCGCCCAGGAAGGTGTCATAACCCTCGGGCAACGCTCGCAGGAAATCGTCTGCGAAGGCGGCGCGCGCGGCAGCATGGACCTCGTCGTCCGACGCGTCGGGACGCCCGTAGCGAATGTTGTCGAACGCGCTGGCCGAGAAGATCACCGCGTCCTGCGGCACCAGGCCGATGCGACCACGAAGCGCGTCGAGCGACAACGCCGCCAGCGGTGTGTCGTCGAGCAGCAACTGCCCGCGCTGCGCATCGTAGTAACGCAGCAGCAACTGGAATACGGTACTTTTTCCGGCGCCACTCGCACCGACGAGGGCCACCGTTTCACCCGGCGACACCTTCAGGCTGAAATCGCGCAGCGCAGGCGTACCGGGCCGCGAGGGGTAGTGAAAATCGACCGCGTCGAAACTGATTGCGCTGCCGGCCGGGGAAATGGGGGCGACCCGCGGATTGGGCGGCGAGGTGATGGCAGGTTCGGCATGGAGCAACTCCATCAGCCGTTCGGTCGCGCCGGCTGCACGCAGCAAATCGCCGTACACCTCGCCGAGCACGGCCGCAGCGCTGGCCAAAATCAGCACGTAAACAACAGTCTGACCCAGATGGCCGGCCGTGATGTCGCCGCGTATGACTGCCTGGGTGCCCTGGTACAGGCCCCACAGCAGGGCTGCAGAAGTCGCGATGATGATGAAAGCCACCAGGACAGATCGCGCCTTGGTGCGGCTCACCGCAGTCCGGAATGCGCTCTGGGTAGATAGATCGAAGCGTGCCGACTCACGCGATTCGGCGGTGTAGCTCTGCACCACCGGAATGGCGTTGAGCACTTCGGCAGCAATCGCGCTCGAATCGGCCATACGATCCTGACTGGCGCGAGACAGCTTGCGCACCCGCCGGCCAAACCACATGCTCGGCAGCACGACGAGCACCAGGATCAGCAGCACCTGCGCCATCACGTACGGGTTGGTCCAGATCAGCACCGAGAGCGCGCCGGCGCCCATCACCACATTGCGCAAGCCCATGCTCAGGGACGAGCCCACCACGGTCTGCACCAGCGTGGTATCGGCCGACAACCGGGACAGCACTTCACCGGTCTGGGTCGTCTCGAAAAAAACCGGGCTTTGGCGCAACACATGTGCGTAGACGGCATTGCGCAAATTGGCCGTGATGCGTTCGCCCAGCCAACTCACCGTGTAGAAGCGCCCCGCTGAAAAAAGCCCCAGCGCCACTGCCACGCCGAACAGCGCAAAGAAGTGCTCCCGCAGCGCCATCACCTGCTGGCCCTTGTCCGTTTGGACCAGGCCGCCGTCGATCAGGCTGCGCAGCGCCAGCGGAAAGAGCAGGGTGGTACCGGCAGCCAACACCAGGAAGATGCCTGCCAGGACGATCTGCAAGCGGTAGGGCCGCAGGAATGGGGCCAGTCCCGACAGCGATCGCGGCGATGGCTTGGCGGTCGGCACGACGGATGCATTGGATTCGGGGGCCGCAGTGTCTGCGCTTCGGGAGGGAGAAAAAGCCATAACGGATTCTACCGAGCACCGCTTGGAAAGGTAGCCTTGACAATTACTGCTCAGGCAATTATTGTTGCGGCATGGATGATATTTCAGTCAAGCAAAGTGCTCTGCCGCCTTTGGGCAAAGTGAGCGAGTTCTATCGGGCGGACGACTACCGGACGGAAGAAAGCATCGGTTACCTGATGCGGCGCATTCTCTCCGCCGTGGCACAGGGCGTCGAAATGGAAATGTGCGATTCCGGACCGACGTTCCCCCAGTGGATTCCCCTCTACAAAGTGCACAAGGGTGTCGCGACGACGGTGGCCGAACTGTCGCGGGAGTGCCAGCTCGACACAGGCGCCATGACACGCCTGCTGGACCGGCTGGAGGCCAAGGGGCTGTGCCGGCGCGTGCGCTCGCTGGAAGACCGGCGTGTGGTTCACATCGAACTGACCGACGAGGGGCGCATCGCCGGTGAGCAGGTGCCACACATCCTGAGCCGGGTACAGAACGAATACCTGGCCGGCTTCACAGAACCGGAATGGGTTCAGCTCAAGAGTTACCTGCAGCGCATTCTCGACAACTCACAAGTCATTGCTACCCGTCAGGAAAAGAATGATTGAAATGCTCGCCTTGTCGCCGGACTGCCGCACGGTGTTCGGGAAAAAACTTTGGGCTCCCCGCCGTTTCCTGGGCGCTTTGCCGGTTGCAGCGGTTCTGGTTTTGGCGGCCTGCGCCGATATGTCCGGCATTGGCTCGCATGCCAAACTGCGTGACATCGCCGCGCAGGACCTGGCGGCCATCGATGCCAGTGCGAATCCGATGGTGAAACCGGTGGCAGACACGGTCGACAGCCAATGGTGGCTCGCTTTTGGTGATGCCCAGCTGAACGCCCTGGTCGAGCAGGCCATTGCCGGCAATCCGAATTTGCAAAGCGCACAGGCGCGGCTGGCCCGAGCGAGGGCGTCGACGGCATTGGCGGAAGCAGCCGATCGTCCGCAGGTCAACGGTTCGCTCGACCTGACGCGGCAGAAGTTCAGCGGCACTTACATCTATCCGGCACCGCTGGGTGGTTCTATTCAGGAAACCGGCACGCTGCAGCTGAGCGGAAGCTGGGAAATCGACTTCTTCGGCAAGAACCGCGCGGCGCTGAATGCCGCGCTCGGTGCGGTCAACGCCGCTGCCGCCGATGCCGACGCAGCCCGCGTGCTGCTGGCCAGCAACGTTGCGCGCAACTACGTGCAATGGGCCCGACTGAACGAACAGTTGACGGTGGCCAGGCGAACGCTGGCGCAGCGCGACGAAACCTTGCGTCTGGTGCGCGACCGCGTTTCTGCAGGCCTCGATACCCGACTGGAACTGCGCCAGAGCGAAGGCGGCTTGCCGGATGCACGCCAGCAGATCGAGGCGCTGAGCGAGCAGATTGCGATTTCCCGGCACGCGTTGGATGCCCTGGTCGGCCAACCCAACGCATCTGCGGCGCTCGCGCCACCCACTCTGGCAACGCTCAAAGCCATTGCATTGCAACCCGCCTTGCCGGTCGATTTGCTGGGGCGCCGTGCCGATGTGGCGGCTGCACGGTGGCGGGTCGAGGCCGCCACGCAGGACGTGGCCAACGCCAGAACCCAGTTTTATCCGAACGTGAATCTGGTGGCGTTTGCCGGCCTCCAGAGCATCGGGATCGGCAACCTGCTTCATTCAGGCAGTCAGCAGTGGGGCGTCGGCCCGGCTATTCGTCTGCCGATATTTGAAGGCGGTCGACTCCGCGCCAATCTGCGTGGCAAGAACGCCGATCTG
>JANXSS010000497.1 GCA_025356535.1 Herminiimonas sp. | reverse complement strand
ACAAGCCGGCGCGCTGGTCGAAGCCACCCTGGCTGCGATTGCCTGCGCACTGGTGGCGCAGGGCGTGCGGCAGATGCTGGTCGCCGGTGGCGAGACCTCGGGCGCGGTCGTCTCGGCGCTGGGCATCGACGGCCTGCGCATCAGCGTACAGATCGACCCCGGGGTGCCGTGGACGGTGAGCCTGGGCGCGTCGTCGCAGTCGCCTCAGCTGTCGCTGGCACTCAAGTCAGGCAACTTCGGCAGCGTCGATTTCTTCAGCAAGGCCTGGAAGCTGTTGCCATGACGGTGTCCGACGCCGCCCTGCGCGAATCTGTCTGCCGCTGCGGCGCGTCGCTGCATGCACGCGGCCTGACGGCCGGCAGCAGCGGCAACATCAGCGTGCGCACCGCCGATGGCTGGCTGTTGACGCCGACCAATGCAAGCCTCGGCAACCTCGACCCGGCGCGCCTGTCCAAGCTGGACCATGCCGGCAACCTGGTCTCGGGCGACATGCCGTCGAAGGAAGCCTTCCTGCACCGCGCGATGTACGCGCAGCGGCCGCAGGCAGGCGCCATCGTGCATCTGCATTCGACGCATTCGGCGGCGGTCTCCTGCATGACCGGGCTCGACGCCTGCGACTGCATACCGCCGCTGACGGCGTATTTCGTCATGAAGATCGGGCGCCTGCCGCTGGTGCCGTATCACCGTCCGGGCGATCCGGCGCTGGCAGCTGCGATCGGTGCGCTGGCAGGCAGCCACCGCGCGCTTTTGCTGGCAAACCACGGCCCGGTGGTATCGGGTGCGACCCTGGAGGCGGCGATGTATGCGGCCGAGGAACTGGAAGAAACCGCGAAGCTGTTCCTGCTGCTGCGCGGCCAGAATCCGCGCTTGCTGGACGCCGGCGAGATTGCCGCGTTGAACACGGCCTTCCCGCCCGAATAGACCGGGCCGCGCGCCAATCATCAATGCAGCGCGCAATACCGATTCACGAATCATCACCACACACCATCAACCGTCTTACAAAAACAAGAGGAAACAGCATGGCAAAGATCGGCTTCATCGGCACCGGCATCATGGGTGCGCCAATGGCAGGACACCTGATTGCGGGCGGCCATACGCTCTTCATTCACAACCGCAGGAATCATCCGAAGGAACTGACCGATGCCGGCGCCACCGTGTGCGCATCGGCCACCGCCGTGGCGCAGGCGGCCGAGATCATCATCCTGATGGTGCCGGATACACCCGACGTCGACGCCGTCCTGTTCGGCGAAGGCGGCGTGGCGGCAGGCCTGAGCGCGGGCAAGATCGTCGTCGACATGAGTTCGATCTCGCCGATCGAGACCAAGGTGTTCGCCGCCAAGATCAATGCGCTTGGCTGCGGCTACCTCGATGCGCCGGTCTCCGGCGGCCAGGTCGGCGCCAAGGCGGCGTCGCTGACCATCATGGTAGGCGGACCGGAGGAAACATTCGAAAAAGTGCGGCCGCTGCTCGAACTGATGGGCAAGAACATCACCTTAGTTGGCGGCAATGGCGACGGCCAGACCACCAAGGTCGCCAACCAGATCATCGTCGCCTTGAACATCCAGGCGGTCGCCGAAGCGCTGCTGTTTGCCTCCAAGGCGGGCGCCGATCCGGCCAAGGTGCGCCAGGCGCTCATGGGCGGCTTCGCCTCGTCGAAGATCCTGGAAGTGCATGGCGAACGGATGATCAAGCGCACCTTCGCGCCGGGCTTCCGGATCGAGCTGCACCAGAAGGACCTGAACCTGGCGCTGCAGGGCGCCAAGGCGCTGGGCGTGTCGCTGCCCAATACGGCCAGCACGCAGCAGATGATGAATGTCTGCGCGGCCAACGGCTTGCAGCAGATGGATCATTCGGCGCTCTGCCAGGCAGTCGAGCTGATGGCAGCGCATGCGATTGCGAAAGGCTAGAGCAGAATTCGAAATGGTGTGTGCGTGATGCGTATCGATTCGGGCCGCAGTGCAAGGCGCAACAATGTGGTTCGAAGTGGTCCGAAGCGGTGCGTATGCCGTTACGAAATCTGCTCCAGGCACTGTCGTCTGCCGGATCTGCCGAGGCGCCGGCGCATGCCGGCGTTGCAGACAGCGCATGCAGGAAACGAAAAAAAGTAGCTTCATTTCTATAGTTTTTTCGCCTCGCGCCGGAATCCGGCGCTTTACGTTGCAACGGAAAGACATGTAACGATCGTTTTCAATCTGCATGCGCCACGGCGAAAATGCCGGTGATATCCTGCGTCATGACAACAAGAGGGAGGACATCATGTCTGAACTATGGCGCGAGATGGAAGGCGTGAGTTTCGAAGTGTGCGAAATTTCAGCGTCGCCCGAAACCTTCTATCAGCAACACAATCCCTTCGGCATGAGCTTCCTCGAACAGCAGGACGTGATCCTGCGAACGCTGATGTCGTTCCAGGAAAACGACGCACGCTAGGCTGTCGAACATCGCTTGACGCCAGCCCGGCGTGACGGCATGGCCGCCTGCGCCAGCTTCCCTCCGATACGCCCCTTCTTCAATGCGTCATTAGCACCGGCAAAGTCATCGCCGCCAGGATCGTCTGCG
>JANXSS010000490.1 GCA_025356535.1 Herminiimonas sp. | reverse complement strand
GGCTCGCGCAGCAACAATGCGAAGCGACGCGAACGGCTGTTGCAGTTCGATCTGAGCGACGCGCAGATCGCCCGCCTGCACGGGCCGATCGGTCTCTACATCGGCAGCAAGACGCCGTCGGAGATCGCCATTTCGATCCTGGCCGAGCTGACCGCAGTCAAGAACGGTGTCGCGGTGCGGGCCGATGTGCCGGGCGCGCGCAGCCGCTCGGTTGCCATGCCGTGAACGCGGCGCACAGTCCTATTCCCTTCATTCAAACCAGAAAGTCCCGAGCAAACGATGACCATAAAATCCGACCGATGGATTCGCCAGATGGCGCAGGAAACCGGCATGATCGAGCCGTTCGAGCCGCAGCAGGTGCGCGTGGCAAATGGCCAGAAGATCGTCTCCTACGGCACCTCGTCGTATGGCTACGACATTCGCTGCTCGAATGAATTCAAGATCTTCACCAACATCAATTCGACCATCGTCGACCCGAAGAATTTCGACGAACGATCCTTCGTCGATTTCCAGGGCGATGTCTGCATCATTCCGCCCAACAGTTTCGCGCTGGCCCGCACCGTCGAATACTTCCGGATACCGCGCAGTGTGTTGACAATCTGTCTAGGAAAAAGCACGTATGCGAGGTGCGGAATTATCGTAAACGTAACGCCTTTCGAACCGGAATGGGAAGGCTACGTGACGCTGGAGTTTTCCAACACGACGACGCTGCCGGCGAAGATCTATGCCGGCGAGGGCTGCGCGCAGGTGCTGTTCTTCGAGAGTGACGAAGTCTGCGAGACCTCCTACAAGGATCGTGGCGGCAAGTACCAGGGACAGACCGGCGTTACCTTGCCAAAAGCCTGAGCCGCAGCATCGCAACGCCTGCCCAGGATTGCCAGGGCGGGCGATTCATTGCGGAACCGATGGCGATTCACGGCATCAATAGAGCTTCGATAGCAACGCCTTCGCTCTCTTGAGGCAATCCTCATGGCTCAACGGTCCAGCAGGACTGGCGCCATGCCGCCAGCCAAGCCCGACGCAGCCGCAACCGGCAATGCGGTTGCAGCACGCAGCATGCACGGGCAGTCGCTGCGCATTCCCCTTGCCGCAATCGATGAAGATCCGGACCAGCCGCGTAGTGTCTTCGACGACGCAGCATTGCACACCATGGCCGAAAGCATTCGCATGCATGGCGTGGTGCAGCCGATCGGCGTGCGCGCCTGCGCCAATGGCCGCTATCTGCTGGCCTTCGGCGCACGCCGCCTGCGCGCCTCGATGCTTGCCGGCGTGGCCGACATTCCGGCCGTGGTGTGGCAGTCGCAGGGAGACGAGTTCGCCGCCCAGATCATCGAGAACCAGCATCGCAGCAACCTCGCCAACAGCGACCTTGCCGCCGCCATTGCCAGGCTGACCGCCGAAGGCTCGACGATCCGGGAAATCGCGACGATCTGTTCGTTGAAGGATTATCAGGTGACGGTTTTCCGGCAGGCGGAAAACTTTCCGCCAGCGCTGAAAGGGCGCATGGACAATGCCGACATGCGGGCGCTCTACGACCTGTACCGGCAGTGGACCAAAACGCCGGAGGCACTGCTGGCGGCGTTGCCGTATCAGGATGCCTTCATCACGGTCACGGATGCCCGGCGCATCGTCGGCGAACTCACTGGCAAGCCTACCGGCAGCATCGTGCTGGAACGGGAAAAGGCGGCGGCTGCGCAGGCAGCGGACGATGCATCCCGGGACGCGGCGCCTGCCACCGGACCGGCGCGTGCACCGCGACATATGCAAGGCGGGCAGACGGGAAAGGACGCCAGCTTGACATCGCATTCTCGCCATCAGGCAGTTGATGCGCCGCCGCGGCCGCAGCCGCTTGCACAGGTGCAGCCGCACATGCCCGTGTTCATCGTGACGGTCGATGACGGACCGTTCGGCCGTCTGGTGCTGGACCGGAAAGCGCAGCGCCGTGGTCATGCGCTGGTTTCCTATGGTTCAGACCAGGTCGAGGTCGACATCCTGAAAATACGGATTGTCGGCGTGCGGTGAGTTCGGCAACGGCTGCGGTGCCCGCCAGAAGGCGCCGCAGCCGGTACCGGGTGGTCAGGCCGCTCAGGCGCGCACGTGTCGGCGCAGCCCGATTGCGAGGCCCAGAAGACCAATGCCGAGCAGGGCGATGCTGCCGGGTTCAGGTATGACGGTCGGGCCACCGCCGATGAACACCGCGTCGAGCGAACCGGTCGTGCGTTGGGTGCCGAAGTTGTTGACGTCAATGAAATCGAACTGGCCGGACTCCAGCGAGAAGCGATAGAACGGCCGCGGCAGCGTGAAATAACTTTCTCCCTGGGTGGTCAGCGCAAACGATGTGTTGGTGCCGAAACTGCCGCAGTTGATTGAGCCGGATGGCACGCAGCCCGCACGCAGGGTGCCTTCGCCGCCGGTCACCAGGCCCTGGCCGATCGTGAAGTCATTGGCGGTGTTGCCGGCCACGCCAATGCCGCTGAACGTGGTGTCGTTGGTCGGATCGATCGACAGCGTCAGCGTGCCACCGGGCGTAAAGGTAAAGAGGGTGCCGCTGGCCGAGGTCACGTAGGTGCCGTTGCCGGTCAGCGTGGCATAGATGCCGTACTGGCCTGCCGCGGCGAAGGGTGCGCTGGCGCTGGTCAGGAAGGAATTGCTGACCGTGCCGCCCTGCACATCGCCGAAGGTGCCTGCATTGAAAAGCAGGCTGGTGTTGAAGGTGCCGTCCCGGTTGACGGTGACATCTTCCACATAGTTCCCGGTCAGCTTGCCGGCTTCGAAGGTATTTGCCGCAGTGCCGGGAACCGAACCTTCGTCAACGGTAAAGGGCTGGAATGCTGCATTGGCAGCCGTCGTGCATAAAGCCAGTGCTGCAGTTGCCGCTGTCGCCAGTAACGTCTTTTTCATGCGATGTGTCATGTTGATCCTCATGGAGTGCGGTGTGTCCGTCTCTCATTGCAGATCGCGTGCCATGAAAATCATTCTGAATAAAAACAACCGCTTGACCGGATCGACGCATCCGCCGTTTTGAAAATTGTAAAGACATCCGACGGATAAATTTCTATAAGTTTATAAAACATGGCGATCTCAAGAATCAAGTGCAACACCTTCTCCTGTAAGGTGCTGCAATGCCAAGAACCTATATTTACCTGACGCCCCAGGACCGGGCCGTTGTTATGGCCATGCGTGATGACCAGTGCAGCATCCGTTGTATTGCCAAACGCCTTTGCCGGTCTCCGAGCACGATCAGTCGTGAATTGCTGCGCAGCGGTGGCCGTGAAGTCTAC
>JANXSS010000489.1 GCA_025356535.1 Herminiimonas sp. | reverse complement strand
GCAGGGCTTGCGCGACGAGCTCCTTGCCGGTGCCGCTTTCGCCCTGGATCAGCACGTTGGCGCTGGTGCCGGCGATGCGCTGTATGACCGCCAGCATCTTGCGCATGCCGTCGCTGTCGCCGATGATGCTGCGGCGATTGCCCAGTTTTTTCAGGGTGCGCTTGAGCAGCACGTTTTCCTTGCGCGTGCGCCGTTCCTTGATCGCGCGTTCGATGGCAAAGCAAAACTCTTCATTGTGAAACGGCTTGATGATGTAGTCCACGGCGCCGATGCGCAATGCTTCGATTGCGCTTTCGACCGATGAAAAACTGGTCATCAGGATCACCGGCAGTTCCGCCTCATGCGCCTTCACGGTTGCGACGATGTCGAGGCCGCTGCCGTCGGGCAGCTTCAGATCGGTCACGACCAGGTCGAACTGTTCGCGCAGCAGCCGGGCGACGCCTTGCGCCACGGTGTTGGTGAGCACGCATTCGAAGCCCCTGGCCTCCAGCAGCAATTGCACGCATTCGCAGATGCCGAGGTCGTCGTCGATGACCAGTATGCGTTCCATGCTGCGCGCTGCTGCCGGTTGCGCCAGTTTTTCGCCTTTCACGACCGCTCCGCAAAGAGTGGCAGCTCGATGCGGAAGCAGGCGCCGCCGTCGGGATTGTTTTCGGCCGTGATCGCGCCGTCGTGTTCGTGCAGGATCTCGTTACTGATCGACAGCCCGAGGCCGCTGCCGTGGCCGGCCGCCTTGGTGGTGAAAAACGGCTCGAAGATGCGGTGCATGGCCTGGTGCGAAATGCCGGGCCCGGTATCGCGGATCTCGGCAGCGACCCGGTTCATGGCGAGCCGGCTGATGCGAATGTCGAGCCGGCCGACGCCCTCCATCGCATGCAGCGCATTCTCGAAGACGTTGACGAACACTTCCTGCATGCAGCCGACGCTGCCGAAGATCATGGCATCGCTGCCCGGCTCGAAACAGATCTCGATTCTGGCCGCGCGCGGGTCCTGGCGCAGGATCGCAATGGCGTCCTCGACCAGCGTATCGAGCCGGAAGGCTGCGCTGTGCTGCTCGCCGACGCGGCTGAAGTTCATCAGCCGGCTTGAAATCTGCAGCAGTCGCTTGATGCTTGAGGCGATGTTGGCCAGGCCTTTTTCCAGCAGCACGGGGCCGAGCTGTTTTTGCGACTGCAGGATCTGCAGCATCGATTGCACCGAGGTGATGGGATTGCTGATTTCATGACAGACGCCGGCGATCATGAAACCGAGGGCGGCCAGGCGCGAGGTCTGGGTGCTGGTGACTTCGAGTTCGCGCAGGGTGGTCTGGTCGATGACGATCAGGTAGGCGCCGCCGGAGACCGGGCGCAGAACGAGGCGCTCGTGCACGGCGTGTCCGGCGACCTGCCGTGTCAGGTCGGCTGTCTGGGCAACGTGGTGGCGCGGCTCGCCGCGCAGCGCCGCATGGAAGTCCGGAAAAAGATGCGCCAGACTCGGCGTGCAGGCAGTGCCGCCGATGTCGGCGAAACCGGGGATTTTCTGACTGACGTGGATGACCTTGCCGGTGGCATCGAGCGTGATGACCGGCCACGGCAGGCTGGTGACGAATTCACGCAGCGCCGTCGCATCCGGCACCGCGTGTTGCAAGACGTGGAATATGGTGTCGCCCATGATGATGCCATCGGCACGGCCTGGCTTGCCGACCGCCCGACATGACGGCGGAGGCGACGCAATACCGTGCGAATGCTTGTCCCTCCGTGTCCCCTGCCCTGTCATTACCGCCATGCTGCGTCATGCGCACGGTCTGTTTTCGATGACAAGGCCGATCCTGGCAAGACGATGACCCATGTCATCGTCTTGCCGCATTTGTGCAATTGTCTCAACAAGTATTACACCAAATGCGGATTATTCCCCGGATTTTATGTTTTCATCCAAAAATTGCTGGACCGCCTGGAACAGTTGCAGGCGATTTTTTTCCATGAGCACGGTGTGGGTGCCTTCGCCGATCTCGACATAGCGCTTGTACGGCGTGTTGGTCAGCTTGGCGAACAACGCATGCATGACGTAGGACGGCAGATCCTGGTCCCACTCGGCGTGGGCGAGGAACGTCGGCACACGAATCTGCGACGGATCGTAGTGCGGCTTGCCGGCGGACCAGAACTCGCGGATGTCTTGCAGGACACCGTTCGGCGCGCGCAGCACCGGCGGCTGGGATGCAGCGCCGACCGGGTCGGTTGCAACCGTGGCCGCCGACCAGGCTTCATAGCGGTTAACTCTGGTCGCTTTTACTCGGCACCCATAATTCCGCCCGGGCTCCGCCGTCAGCGCGGTTGGTGAGTGCGGCATCGCCGCCGTGCTGGTGCGCGATCTCGCGTACCAGCGCCAGCCCGAGACCGGTGCTCTTTTTCTCGGAGCCCGGGCGCGGCAGCGAATAAAACCGCTCGAACACCCGCGTCAGCGCGTAGTCCGGCACGCCCGGCCCCCCGTCCTCGACAATAAACTCCACCCTCCCCGCTCCCGGCCGCACCGTGAGCGTCACCTTGCCGCCCGCCGGCGAAAACTCCACCGCGTTCTGCAGCAGGTTGACGAGCGCCTCGCGCAAC
>JANXSS010000481.1 GCA_025356535.1 Herminiimonas sp. | reverse complement strand
CTCGACATCACCGACCGCAAGCGGCTCGAACATGCGCTGCGGGTGGAAGACCGGCGCAAGGACGAGTTTCTGGCGACACTGGCCCACGAGTTGCGCAATCCCCTGGCCGCACTCTCGTCGGGCCTGGAAATCCTGCAGCAGGCGCCCGACGGCGCTGCCGGCACCGGCGGCGTGCGCGACATGATGGCGCGCCAGTTCCGCCACATGGTACGCATGGTCGACGACCTGCTCGATGTCTCGCGCATCAGCAGCGGCAAGATCGAATTGAAGCGCAGCCGCATCGCCGTGCAAACCGTCGTCAACCATGCCCTGGAGGCGAGCAACCTGCTCATCAAGGCGGGCGGACACCGGTTGGACATCCAGATGGATGCCGCGCCGGTCTGGGTCGACGGCGACCTGACCCGGCTGGCGCAGGTGCTCGGCAACCTGCTTGGCAATGCGGCAAAGTACACGCCCGACGGCGGTGCGATCTCGCTTTCCGTGCAGGTCGAAGACGCGCAGGCGGTGATCCGCGTGCGCGACAATGGCGCCGGCATTCCGGCCGACATGCTCGCGGCGGTATTCGACATGTTTACCCAGGTCGACGACATGCTCCATCGGGCCAGGGGCGGACTCGGAATCGGACTTTCGCTGGTAAGCAAGCTGCTGGCAATGCATGGCGGCAGCATCGTCGGCGAGAGCAGCGGGCTCGGCCATGGCAGCACCTTCACGGTACGGCTGCCGCTGGCCGCGCCTGTCAATGCCGCGGCGCCTGCCACGGACGGCGACAGGGCGGGCAGCGAAGCGGTCGGCCCGGGCATGCACGGCATGGATCACGCGCCGACCATGGCCGGTCCCATGCCGGCATGGCGCATCCTGGTCGTTGACGACAACGTCGATGCAGCCGAAGCGATGGCAATGCTGCTGCAGATGAACGGTTGCGAGACGCTGACGGTGCATGACGGCGGCGCGGCACTTGCGACCTTGCCGTTATTTCGTCCGCATGCAACCCTGCTCGACATCGGCCTGCCCGACATGGACGGCTATGAAGTGGCGCGCCGTATCCGCATGGATGGTCCGCTCGAAGGCGCGCTGCTCATTGCGCTGACCGGGCGTGGCACGCCGGAAGACAAGCGGCGTGCCATGCAGGCCGGATTCGATTTCCACCTGACCAAGCCGGTAGAGCTGCAGGCGATCCAGGCCTTGCTAGAACGGGCATTGAGGACGCCGGCAGCGGCAATTGCCAGGCTGCCGGCTACGGCCTTGTAATGGCAGGGACGCCGCCAGGGCACCAGGCCAGTGGCTGGTTGTGCACGGCCACACCGGTTCGACGCAGCCAGAGCGATCAAGGCAGGGGACGTTCGCGTTTGCGTTTTTGCGCCTGCTGCCGTGCCACCAGCCGGCGCGAATACAGCACGTAGCCACCGATGATCGCCACGATCATCAGGAACGCCACGACAAGACCGGTATCGATAATCAGGTACGTGGAGTCCATGGTTTTATAGCGCTTTATATTGTTTTAAAGTAATTTTTTTAGGTTACATTCATTCGGCCGGGATTTCAAGCAATCATTTCGATATGACAACCTATTGCCATCAAATGGGGCAGCCGGCGGCGGACGGCTGGAACCGCAAGGCCGACGCATTGTGCTGCGGAAAAATGATGCCATCCGTTCTGCCAGCATAACCAATGTGCGAGGATGAAAACAAGCTGCCTCCCATACGACCCGCAGCAGCAGATGCTGCTTCCTCATGTATTGCAGGAATGGCTGCCACGATCCGGAGCTCGACATTCCGGCCACACTGACCCGCCGCGAGGATCGCCCTGCCGTCATCTCTGCTGCCCGGGCACGGCCGGAAGCGCGGCAGCACCAGGCAGACATCGGGCGCGGGCGCAGTGCAGCGTAGTGCAATTTATTTGATTTCGGTTTCCAGTCTTTTCAACTGTTCAAGCAAGGAATCGGAGGTTCCTTTAAATGCATCCAGCCTATTCCGGGCCTCCACGTTCAGGCCGTGCGAGCGGAGTTCAAACAACTCACCAGCGATGTCATGAAACTGGCAATGCGATTTTTTGACAGCCTGAAAAGCCGGATTCAGCCAAAGGCATGCCTGGTCTTCGGCATCCAGCCAGCGGCCGAAATGGCAATGTTGGTGATTAAGCGGCTGTATTTCAGCTTCTGCGATCAGTTCATTTGAGATGGTCCGTAATATCGAGCAGTGCTCGACGCGGGCTAATATAAGTGGAAGCACTTTAGAGCTCACGGGACCTAGATGGAGCCAAGCAGGATCAGGACACCAACTTGCGTACCACTGGGGCAATTCGTGCGCCGGCATGGGTCGTGCAATGCCAAACCCTTGCGCCAGCTCGCAACCGAGTTGCAGCAACAAGGTTCCGTGCTCGACAGTTTCCACTCCTTCAGCGATGGCCTGCCGATGAAAGGCATTGGCCAGGCTGATGATGCCCTCCAGAATCGACAGATCATCCGGATCATTGAGCATGTTCTGTACGAAACTCTGATCGATTTTGATCTGACTCACCGACAGGCGTTTCAAATAAGTCAGGGAGGAATAACCCGTCCCAAAATCATCGAGCGTAAATAACAAACCAAGTTTGCGACATTGATCGATGACGTGGGATACCCAGATCAGGTCTTCCAACGCGCTGGTCTCCAGCAGTTCCAATTCCAGATCACCGGGACTGACCTCAGCGTGCAGCGCTAACAGGCTGCGCAGGCGGCTGACAAAGTCTTCCTGCTGCAATTGGCGCGCGCTGATGTTGACGCTCACATGCATGGACAAACCTTCTGCCTGCCAGATGCTGATCTGTGACAGTGCGCTGTCGATCACCCACTCCCCGATTTCAACGATGAGCGGATGGCTCTCGATAACCGGCAAAAACGCCTCCGGAGGAAGCAGCCCTTTGTCCGGATGTTGCCACCGAATCAGCGCTTCGGCACCGACGACCTCCCCGGTCCGCATGTTCACCTTGGGTTGATAATAGAGAACGAATTCATTCTCGATCAGGGCGCGCTGAATGCGCTCCAGGCTTTCGTGATGGCCGCGCACGCAGCGGTCCACATCAGCGTCGAAGACATGGTAACGGTTCTTTCCGGCCTGCTTTGCCTGGTACATGGCTTGATCGGCCTGGCGGATGAGCTGGTCGGCACCGATTTCTTCGGCCTGCGGATAAAAGGTGATACCAAGGCTGGCGGAAACCTGGATCAAATGGTCTCCTATTTGCACAGGATTGGCCGCAGCACTGAGTAGCCGGGTAATGGTTGTCTCGCAGGCTGCGTGGGTGTCGCCTTCAAGGTCGAGCAGAACTGCAACGAACTCGTCGCCCCCGAGCCGGCACAAGGTATCGCCTTCACGCAGGGCCCGCTTCATTACGGTGGCCAGGGAAATGAGCAACTGGTCGCCCGTTTCATGCCCGTAAGTATCGTTCACGCTTTTGAACTGATCAAGGTCAAGAAACACCACTGCAAGATGTTGCCAGCGCCGCAGCATCTGCATCATGCCGAGTTGCAGACGATCGGCCAGCAACACCCGGTTGGGCAATCTTGTGAGCGCATCGTAATGGGCCATATGCTCCAGTTCATTCTGATGCTCCTTGATTGTGGTGATGTCGGATATGAGTCCCATGAATTGCCGGATGTTGCCATTGGCATCATGCAGAGAGCTGATGTTAAGCATCACGGGATACTCTTCGCCGTTCTTGCGCTGACTCCACACCTCCCCTTCCCAGTGATGCGTCTTGACCAGCTCGCGCCACATCGCGACAAAAAAATACTTGTCTTGACGGCTTGCGCAAAGAAAGCGTGGATTTTTACCTAAAACTTCGTTGCGGCGGTAATGGGTGATGCGGGTGAAGGCCTCATTGACGTCAATGATCTTGCCGTTCGGAGCGGTGATTACGATCCCTTCGCGAGCATTGGTGAAGACGCTCGCCTCCAGGATCAGCCGCTCTTCCATGGTTTTTTGTATGTTAATTTTTGTCAGGTCGGTCACCACGATGAATGTGTGCTCTGTGGCGTTTCCAGAGACCTGTCGGCTCGTTGAAAGGTAGACCGGTACCGGCGCCCCTTTGCCAGCGGCGAAGTAGACTTCCATGTGGCATTTGTCGTAATGGACTGCCCGCATCAGCTCCTGGAACTGCGTCTTGCTTTGCGGCGCAACCCGCGCACTGATCGGGGTACCGATGACCTTTTCGAGCGGGAACTTGATCATCTCGGCAAAACGTCGGTTGCAATACAAGATGACGCCGTCATCGTCCAGGACAATGGCGCCCTCGTTCATGTTCTCGATCAGCAGCCGGTAAGTATGGTCCGCCCCCCACAAGCGTAAATATCTGCTCGCCATTCGAACTCGAGACAACCAATGCATCGACCTCCCCGGTGTGGATGGCGCGCAGCGTTTCTTGCGCTTCTTCGAGCCGGGCACGAAGGTTATCGTTTTCTGCAAAAACATCGTTAAGGGTGGTAATTTTCTTTGGCATGAGGGTTTTTACGCAAATCAAGCCCTACCAGTACACGTTCCGTACTCGACATGTCACCGATGATGCGCCGCAGTGGCAGAGGCAATTTTCTTATCAGCGTCGGTACTGCGACGATTTTTTCGCCGGCAGCAAGTTGCGGCTGTTGATAAATATCGATAACTTTCAACTCATAACGACCTTGCAGATACTCCTCGCAGATATTTTTTATGTTGGCGATTGCCCGCACGGATTGCGGCGACGTTCCCGTAACGTATAACATCAGGACGTAGCGTTTTTGTTGCTTAGTAAACGACAGGTTTTCAAACGTTGGAGTCGAATCGTGCAGCGCTTTCTTGGGCATGAAAATTTCCTATTTTCTTTGCATCAAATCCAGCCCAATCAGTACGCGTTCGGTGTTTGAAAGATCGCCGATGATCTTTCGTACCGGCTCCGGCAGCTTTCGCACCAGTGTCGGAATCGCAAGGATCTGGTCGCCGCGAGCCAGCATCGGATTTTCCAGCAAGTCAATCACCTCGATCTGGTACTTGCCTGTTGACGATTGCCTAGAACTGATCCACTTAAAGCAATAAATTTCATCTAAATTTGACCCACGTGATTGAATCACCTGCTTAATGTTTGAGCAGGGAGACAGGGAGTGATCACAGTGGGCATGTTAGCCAAGATCAGG
>JANXSS010000368.1 GCA_025356535.1 Herminiimonas sp. | reverse complement strand
GCCGGCACCGGCAAGCGCGCGTTCGCGACCTGCCTTGCGCAATCGCTGCTGTGCAATGCGCCGCTGCCGGACGGGCAGCCGTGCGGCGCCTGCGACGCCTGTGGCTGGTTCGTGCAGTACAGCCATCCGGATTTCCGGCGGGTGCGTCCGGAAATACTCGACGAAGACGGCGATGCCGGCGACGGTGAGGCCGGCGAAGCCGAGGTAAAAAAGACCGCCAAGGCAGCCAAGGCGCCGTCGAAGGATATCCGCATCGAGCAGGTCAGGGCGCTGGCCGGCTTCATGAACCTGTCGACCCACCGCAACGGCAACCGGGTGGTGCTGCTGTATCCGGCCGAAAGCCTCAATACCGCGTCCGCCAACGCCCTCCTGAAAACCCTGGAGGAGCCGCCGCCGTCGACCATCCTGATACTGGTGTCGAACCGCATCGACCGGCTGTTGCCGACGATTCTCTCGCGCTGCCGCAAGTTCGCCATGCCGATGCCGGAGCGGGGCAAGGCGCTGGCCTGGTTGCAGCTGCAACAGGTGAGCGATGCCGATGTCTGGCTCGACGAACAGGGTGGTGCGCCGCTGGCCGCACTGGAGCAGTCGCAGGCGGGCGGCCGCGTCGAGCTCGATGCCTTCCTGGAGTACCTGGCCCGCCCGAGCCGCGCGGCCGCCCTGGCGATGGCCGAGAAACTGCAGAAGGCGGCCTTGCCGGATCTGGTTGTTTGGATGCAACGGTGGCTGTACGACGTGTTTTCCAGCAAGCTTTCGGGCACAATCCGGTATTACCCGCGGCATGCCCGCCAGCTCCAGGCGCTCGCAGCGCAGGCCGATGTTCGCCGCCTCATGGCCGGACTGCAGGCCGTGGCACAGCGGCGTGCGATTGCCGACCATCCGCTTTCGGCGCGGCTGTTCATCGAGGACATGCTGCTGGACTACGTGGGGATCTTTTCCTGAGGAGGCGATATGGCAGATTTACCGGTCGATACCGGCGGCCCCGGCGGCCTGCGGGTCTCGCGGCCATCGGTGCTGTCGTTGCCGATCAAGGAAAAGGCGGCGCTGTATGCCGCCTACATGCCGTTCCTGACCAACGGCGGCATTTTCGTGCCGACGTCGAAGCCTTATAAAATCGGCGACGAGATCTACCTGATCCTGACGCTGATGGATGATCCGACCAAGTATCCGATCGCCGGCAAGATCGCCTGGATCACGCCGGCCGGCGCCAACAACAGCAAGGCGCAGGGCATCGGCGTACATTTTTCCAGCGACGAGAGCGGCGTGCGTGTGCGGCAGCGTATCGAGGAACTGCTGGGCGCGGCCATCGGCTCGTCGCGGGCAACCCATACCCTGTGACCTGCCTGCCGCAACCTGCAGCAGCAAGTCGCCGGGACCGGCACCGCCACCATCCGTCACCATTCATCCCCAGGATTGTCGAACATGCCTGAATCCTCATCCACCGCCGCAGCCGTTGTTGCTGCGGCAACTGCCCCGCTGCCGCAAACCGGTCATTCGCACCGGCTTGCCACGCCCGCCGACCTGGAGGCAATCGTTGCCATCTACAACAGCACCGTTGCCTCGCGCATGGTCACGGCAGACACCGAACCGGTCACCGTCGCCTCGCGTCAAGGCTGGTTCGATGAACACACACCCGCGCATCGCCCGCTCTGGGTGACCGAAGAGGCCGGCCGGATCACCGGCTGGATGTCGTATTCGAATTTCTATGGCCGCCCGGCGTACAGCGGTACGGCCGAGCTGTCGATCTACCTGCATGAGGATTTCCGGGGAAAGGGGCTCGGACGCCACCTGCTGGCCGAAGCCATCCGGCATGCGCCGCAGATTGCCGTGCACACGCTGCTGGGCTTCATTTTCGGCCACAACGTGCCGAGCCTGCAGTTGTTCGAGCGTTTCGGCTTTGCCCGCTGGGCCAACATGCCCGGCGTGGCAACGCTCGACGGCGTCGAACGCGACCTGATCATCCTCGGCAAGCGGGTCGGCTGAGCCGCGGGCGCTGCAGTGAGCAGGTAACATCAGGCCGGTACCTCAAACGGGTACAATTTGACCATGTACATCGACTCCCACTGCCACATCAATTTCCCCGAGCTGGCGGCGCGCCTGCCCGAAATCTTCGGCAAGATGACCGACAACCTGGTCTCGCACGCATTGTGCGTTTCCGTGAACCTGCCGGATTTTCCGCAAGTACTGGCGCTGGCGCAGCAGTATCCGCACGTCTATGCATCGGTCGGCGTGCATCCGGATTATGAGGACACGCCCGAGCCGAGCGTCGCGCAGCTGGTGGCACTGGCCGCAGACCCGAAGATCGTCGCCATCGGCGAAACCGGTCTGGATTATTTTCGACTCACCGGCGACCTGGAATGGCAGCGCGAACGCTTCCGGGTACACATCCGCGCCTCGCGCGCGACCGGCAAGCCGCTCATCATCCACACCCGCGCCGCGGCCGAGGACACCCTGCGCATCATGCGCGAGGAAGGCGCCGGCACCGATGCCGGTGGCGCCGGCGGCGTCATGCACTGCTTTACCGAGTCGCAGGCCGTGGCCGATGCGGCCATCGCAATGGGTTTCTTCATCTCGTTTTCCGGCATCGTCACCTTCAAGAGCGCAAAGGACCTGCAGGCGGTGGCGCGTACGGTGCCGCTGTCGCACATGCTGATCGAAACCGATTCGCCGTATCTGGCGCCGGTGCCGTTTCGCGGCAGGATGAATGAACCGGGCCTGGTGCGCCATGTCGCCGAAGCGATCGCCGCCCTGCGTGGCGTGCCCGTCGAAACCGTGGCACAGGCAACCACGGCGAATTTCTTTCGCCTGTTCGGCATCGCGCCGTCTGCAGAAGCCGCAGGAACCGGAGGAACCGCAGAAGCCGCAGAAGCCGTGCAGGCGGCTGTCGGTCGGGCCGCACCGGGGCAGGCAACATGATGCCGTTCTTCATGCGCATCCTCGGCCGGTTCGGCGCCCGCATCGACGGTCGTGCCAGGCCACTGGCCGCTGTCCTGGCGCTGTCGTGCGCCGCGCTGCTGACGGCTCTGCCCGCACAAGCCGGCGCCCATGACGATTTTTTCAAGGCGCTCCAGCTCGACCTGGCGCCCACCGTACAGGCGCTGGTCAACCGGGGTTTCGATCCGAATACGGTCGACGCCGGGCGCGGCGATCCGGCGCTGATCTACGCCGTGCGCAACGACGCCGTGAAATCGCTCCTGGTCCTGCTGGCGGCGCCGCAGATCGACATCGAGGCGCGGGCCCAAAACGGCGACACCGCCCTGATGGTCGCCGCCTACCGCAAAGATGCGAAAACGGTCGCCACCTTGCTCGAGCGCGGCGCCCAGCCGAACCGTCCTGGCTGGACTGCATTGCACTATGCAGCCGCCGCGGGCAACATCGACATCGTGCGCATGCTTCTGGAAAAATCCGCCTACATCGATGCCGAATCGCCGAACCGCACGACGCCGCTGATGATGGCGGCCGGCGCTGGCCAGACTGCCGTGGTGCAGCTGTTGATCGAAGAGGGCGCCGATCAGTCGGTACGCAACGACGCCGGCATGACCGTGCGCGACTTCGCCGCGAAATTCGCGGACGTGCGGCGCCCGCCTTCCCTGTATCCGTAGATCGCAAGCGCTTTATACCGCTCATCGGGGCAGCTTCCCGGTGCGGCTTCCCGGTGCCGCTTCTCAGTGAAGCTTGATGCGCGGATTGCGCACCGCGTCGATGCGCTCGGCAAACACCGCAAGGATGGTGCGCACCAGGCCACTGACGGCGAGCTGATGCTGCTTGTGCAATGACCAGTACATCAGCTTGGCGATCTTGCCCTCGATGAAAACCGATCCGCTGGCGATCGCCCCCATCAGGGCGCCGACGGTGCTGTAATTGCCAAGCGATACCAGCGAGCCGTGATCGTGATAGGAAAACGGCAGCAGGCTCTCGCCGCGCAGATGCCGCTTCAGGGATTTTGCCAGCAGCGTGGCCTGCTGGTGTGCCGCCTGGGCGCGTGGCGGCACCAGCGGCTGACCGTCGCCCTGCGGACAGGCGGCGCAGTCGCCCATGGCGAAGATGGCCGGGTCGCGGGTACTTTGCAGCATGCGATTGACCACGATCTGGTTGCTGCGGTTGGTCTCGATGCCATCGATCTCCTTGAGGAAATCCGGCGCCTTGATGCCTGCTGCCCAGACCACGATGCTGGCCGGTATGAACATGCCGCTGGCCATGCGCACGCCCTGGCGGCTGACTTCGACAACCTTTTCATTGACGTGCACGTCGATGCCCAGCGCGCCGAGCTCATGGCTGACCGACGCCGACAGGCGCTCCGGCAGCATCTGCAGCAGGCGCGGCGCCGCGTCGACGATCGCAATCTTCAGGTCCTGGCCCGGCGCCGGATTCGACAGGCCGTAGGTGGCCATGATGCGGTTCATCATGTGCAGCTCCGCCGACAGTTCGACGCCGGTGGCGCCGCCGCCGATGATGGCAACCGTGAAGCGCTGCGCGGCGCCGGCGTCCGCCTGCGCGCCGAGCGCCTGCGCCCGCAGGCAGCTGTTGATGATGCGCTGGTGGAAGCGCTCGGCGGCCTGTGGCGTATCGAGCATGATGGCGTGTTCGCTCGCCCCCGGCGTGTTGAAATCGTTGGTCTGGCTGCCCAGCGCGATGACCAGCGTGTCGTAACCGATGGCCTGGCGCGGCAGCAGTTCTTCGCCGTTTTCATCGACGGTCGGACTGAGGTGGATCATGCGGCCGGCGCGGTCCAGCCCATCCATGCGGCCCAGCCGGAAACGAAAGCAGTTCGCCTGCGCCAGCGCGTAATACTCGAGTTCGTCGGCATGGGTGTCGAGGGTGCCGGCGGCGACCTGGTGCAGCAGCGGTTTCCACAGGTGGGTGCGGGCCGCATCGACCAGCGTGACCTCCGCGGTTTTCTTGCGGCCCAGCGATTTGCCGACCCGCACCGCGAGTTCCAGGCCGCCGGCGCCCCCGCCGACGATGACGATGCGATGCGGCGCTGCGTGACTGGCTGCTTGCATTGGTGATTCCCCCGAGAGCGTGCTTTTCTGGTCTTGCCGTCATGCTGCCGACGGCTGCACCCGCGTCGAGACGGTTGCCTGGGCAGCACTATCACCGAGTTTGGGTATTCTGACAAGGGCTGCAGGCGCGACGCTGCGTTGCCCATTCCGGGTCATGCGCAGGCGAACACGCCGCCTGCTACAGCCGAGCCAGCCGTAGCCGATAAAAAAGCCCGCGTGCGTCGGCAGGCGGGCTTGCTGTACGGGCCGGTCGTAACCAGCCCTGGTAGTGCGGAAGGCTTACGAAATCTTTGCCTTTGCACGCAGTTCCTGCTGAAACGCCTGCAGTTTTTTCTGCTGCAGCGATTCGGCGATTTGCGGCTTGACTTCTTCGAGCGTCGGCACCTTGGCGGCGCGCACGTCGTCGAGACGAATGACGTGATAGCCAAACTGGGTCTTGACCGGTGTCTCGGTGACCTGGCCCTTTTGCAGTCCGGTCATCGCCGTCGAAAATTCCTTGACGAAGGAAGCCGGTGAGGCCCAGTCCAGGTCGCCGCCATTGGCAGCCGATCCGGTGTCCTTCGATTGCTTCGCCAGGTCCTCGAACTTGGTGCCGGACTTCAGCTTGGCGATGATCGCCTTGGCATCGTCTTCCTTCTCGACCAGGATGTGGCGCGCCTTGTATTCCTTGTCGCCGGCCTGCGCCTTGAAGCGGTCGTATTCCGCCTTGATTTCGGCATCCGACACCGGATGCTTCTTCAGGTAATCGGTGACCAGGGCGCGGATGATGATCGACTGACGGGCAATCTCGATCTGGCTCTTGACATCGGCGTTGGCGCCCAGGCCCTGCTTGTCGGCTTCCTGGATCAGGATCTCGCGGTTGATCAGCTCTTCCTTGACCATGGCGCGAAGCTGCGGCGAATCCTGCTGACCTTGCGTTGCCATCTGCTTGACCATCGCATCGGCGCGCGAGGAGGGAACGGGCTTGCCATTGACGGTCGCCAGATTTTGTGCCATCACAGGCAGGGCGGCTGCAGCAAGCAGGAAGGCCAGCAAACGAGCGGGTTTTAAAGTCATTGTCGAATCCTAAAAGGGGAAAAAGTAAATGCCGGAGCAACCTGAAACGGCTTGATGGATGGCTAGCCCGCCACGTCGGACGGCGCCAGCGCAGTGATCGCCAGCGCATGTATTTCGGCATGCATCATATCATCGAGGCAATGATACACCAGACGGTGCCGGGCGACCCGGCTGCAGCCCTCGAAAGCAGCCGATACCAGGCGCAGCCGGAAATGACTGCCGCCGGAGGCAGCGCCGGCATGCCCGGCGTGCTGCGCCGATTCGTCCTCCAGCAGACATTGGACCGGGGAAAAAGTTGCATGCAACCGTGCAAGGATGGCACTTTCGCGGGCGCTGGGCGATGTCGTCATGGCGCATCCTTCATGTATTTCGACAGCAGCAGGGTCTGTGCGATTACGAACGCGATCATCAGCCCGGTGCCGCCGAAGAGCTTGAAGCTGACCCAGGTCGCTGTCGGAAAATTGAAGGCCACCAGCAGGTTGAGCGCGCCCATCAGGGCGAAGAAACCGGCCCAGGCGAGATTGAGGCGTCCCCAGACCGGTTCCGGCAGCACCAGTTGCTGGCCCATCATCTGGCGGATGACGTTCTTTTTCAGGAGCAGCTGACTGCCGGTCAGCCCGGCGGCAAAGCACCAGTACAGGACGGTCGGCTTCCACTTGATGAACGCATCGTTATGAAAATAAATGGTGGCGCCACCGAAGACGATGATGATTGCCAGGGACAGCCACAGCATGAAGTCGACCTTGCGCCGGCGCGCCAGCAGGTAGCCGATCTGCAGCAGCGTCGCCACGATGGCCACCGCCGTGGCAAGCATGATCGGCGCCTGGTCGAGCGCGATCTGGCCGGAGCCGGACATGAGGCCCGACAGATAATGCTGCACCGTTGCCTGGGCCGAGGCGGCATGGCCTTCGCCCCATTTGAAGACGACGAAAAAGAGGATGACCGGAAACAGGTCGAACAGGAATTTCATGGGGTCGATGCCTTCGGTGTCGCGGTGGCCGGCGTGAAGCGCAGCGATGCGCCATTGATGCAGTAGCGCAGCCCGGTCGGTTTCGGCCCGTCGTTGAAGACATGGCCGAGATGGGCATCGCAGACGTTGCAGACGATTTCGGTGCGCACCATGCCGTGCGTGCGGTCGACCAGCTCGCGGACGTTTTCCGGATCGAGCGGCGTGAAGTAGCTCGGCCAGCCGCAGCCGGAATCGAACTTGGCGTCCGAGGCGAACAACGGCGTATTGCAGCACACGCAGGTATAGATGCCGGCCTCGTGGTTGTCCCAGTAGCGGCCGGTAAAGGCGCGCTCGGTCTGGGCGTGCCGGGTGACCTGGTAATCGAACGGTTCGAGGGCGGCGCGCCACTCGGCATCGGTCTTGACGACTTTGTTTTTCACGATGAGCAACTCACTTCAAGATGGCTGGCCCAGTCGGGCGGCAGGGCAGCATAGTGTTCATGTTCGGGTTGCTCGTCGAACGGTTTTTCCAGTACGGCGAGCAAGGTGGCGACTTCGGTAAAGTCCTTCTTCTGCGCTTTTTCGATGGCCACTTGCGCCAGGTAGTTGCGCAGTACGTATTTTGGGTTGGCAGCGTTCATTGCAAGCCTGCGGGCGGCGTCGACGCTGTTTTCCTGTGCCAGCCGCAACCGGTATTGTACCGCCCACGCATCGAAGGCGGCACGGTCGATGAACAGGTCGCGCAGCGGCGCATCCGTGCCCGGATCGCCTTGGCGCAGGTCGCCCAGGCGCCGGAAGAACAGCGTGAAGTCGACGTGGCTTGCCTGCAGAATCGAAAACAGACCGTCGATCAGCGCGGCGTCGTCGGCCAGCACGCTCGACAGCCCCAGCTTGGCATGCTGCAGCGCGCCGAGACTTGCCTGGAAATGCGGCTGGTACACCGCCAATGCGTCCTGCACCGCCGCGACTTCGCCGATCAACGGCAGCAGGGCCTGGCCGAGCGCGAAGCAGTTCCAGTGGCCGATCTGCGGCTGCATCGCATAGCTGTAGCGCCCGCCCTGGTCGGTGTGATTGCAGATGTGGCGGGCGTCGTAGGCTTCCATGAAACCGAACGGGCCGTAATCGAGCGTCAGGCCGAGGATCGACATGTTGTCGGTGTTCATGACGCCGTGCATGAAGCCGACGGCCTGCCACTGCGCAATCAGGTATGCGGTACGGCGCGCGACTTCGCTCAGCAACGCCACATAGGGGTCGGCGGCCTCGCGCAGGTGCGGATAGAGGCGCTCGATCACGTGATCGGCCAGGATCTTCAGTTCCTGTGGCCGCTCGTTGTAATACCAGTGCTCGAACGAGCCGAAGCGGATGAAGCTGGGCGCCATGCGGGTGGCAACGGCAGCCGTTTCCGGCGTCTCGCGCATGACGAGCTGGTCGCTGCCGGTCACGCAGAGCGCCCGCGACGTGGCGATCCCGAGGCCGGCCATCGCTTCCGAACAGAGGAATTCACGGATCGACGACCGCAGCACGGCGCGGCCGTCGCCCATGCGGGAGTAGGGCGTCGGACCGGCGCCCTTCAACTGGATTTCCAGCGCATGCGGCGCCGGCGTAGCAGGTGCGGCAAGGTCGCCCAGCAGGATCGCCCGGCCGTCGCCGAGCTGGCCGGCCCAGACGCCGAACTGGTGGCCGGAATACACCGCCGCCAGGCTTGCGGCACTGGCCGGCATGCGGTTGCCGGTAAAGGTTTCGGCGAATGCGGGTGTTGCAAAGGCGGCCGCATCGATGCCGACCAGCGCGGCTGCCGCGCTGCTGGCGGCCACCAGGTAAGGCTGCGGCAGCGGCGTCGGTTGCAATCGCGTGTAGAACGCATCGGGCAGCGCCGCGAAGGCCTGCGAAAACGCCAGGCGCTCGATTGCGGCGCCGGCGTCGGGTGCGGATACTGCAAGACCAGCGGAATCATTCATTGAATTTTGCTCCGGTAAAACCGGCTTTCTGACCGGGGCGGCGGGCGCGGGCGCGGCGTCGCGATCTTGCCTGTCGCGGTTATCGTCGTCGTCGTTGCTGCCGTCGTTGTTGTCGTAGTTGTTGTCGTAGTTGTCAATTGGACTGGTCTACAATGAAGAAAAAGTTCTTGGGAGCTTCGGCAAAGCGGCCAACGCCTGCAATGCGCCACGCCAGCCGGCCATATTTTGACAGACAACAGGAGACGACAATGAACGCACCCGAAAAACTACTGATTCCCTCCATGCAGCAACGCGTGTCCGCCGAAGAATGGCAGACCCGCGTCGACCTCGCCGCCTGCTACCGGTTGGTCGCCGACTTCGGCTGGAGCGACCTGGTCTTTACCCACATCACCGCCCGCGTGCCAGGCACCGAAGACCAGTTCCTGATCAACCCGTACGGCATGATGTTCGACGAGATCACGGCCTCAACCCTGGTCAAGATCGACCTGAACGGCAACAAGATCGAAGAGTCGCCGTTTCCCGTCAATCCGGCCGGCTTCACCATCCATTCGGCGATTCACGCGGTGCGCCACGATGCACAATGCGTGCTGCATGTGCATAGCCTCAATGGCGTTGCAGTGTCGGCGCAGAAGAACGGCGTGCTGCCCTTGTCGCAACAGTCGATCTTCATCCTGGCCAGCCTGGCCTATCACGGCTACGAAGGCGTGGCCTTGAACGAAGAAGAAAAGCCGCGCCTGGTCGCCGATCTCGGCAACAAGAATTACCTGATGCTGCGCAATCACGGCCTGCTGACAGTCGGCAGGACGATTGCCGATGCCTTCCAGGCGATGTATTTCTTCGAGGCGGCCTGCACGATCCAGATCCGCGCCCAAAGCGGTGGCGGCGAGCTGATCCCGATACCGCAGCAGATCATCGATGGCGCGATTGCCCAGGCGCGTGCTGCCACCAAGTCGCTTGGCGGCATGCTGGCCTGGCCGGGGCTGCTGCGCCGGCTCGACCGCAAGGACACGTCCTACCGCACCTGAGATCCAAGTGGACATGCGGCCCGCGCCTTGCGGCGCGGCTGCATGCCTGCGTCATCCGCATTGACCTTCACTTTCCAATTCAAGGGAGACAAGCATGCAAGACACCCACCATCCGGCCGCCAGCTTTACCGACATGCAGCAAAGTACTGCCGAAGACTGGCAGATCATCGGCGAGGAGTTCCGGCAATTTTCACGCGGCCTGCCGGACCGCGTGCTGGCGCACCTGCGCCTGCTCGACGGTGACTACGGCGGCTTTACCGTCGACCGGTTGACCCACAGCCTGCAGACCGCAACCCGGGCGCTGCGCGACGACCGTGACGAGGAATACGTCGTCTGCGCACTCCTGCACGACATCGGCGACACCCTGGGCAGCTTCAATCATCCCGACATCGCCGCGGCGATCCTGAAACCCTTCGTGAGCGCCGAAAATTTCAGCATGGTCGAAAACCACGGCATTTTCCAGGGCTACTACTTTTTCCATCATCTCGGCATGGACCGCAACCTGCGCGACCAGTTTGCCGGCCAGGCGCTCTACGACCGGACCCTCGAATTCTGCGAAAAATACGACGCGCCGTCGTTTGACCCGAAATATGAAACATTGCCGCTGGCACATTTCGAGCCAATGTTGCGGCGCGTGATGCGAAGCCCGAAGCAGAGCCTTTACAAAGTCGCCGAAACTGTGGAAAACACTTAGTAAACCACCGTCAAAACAGGAGTTGCTGCGTCGCAGCATCGAAATGCATTGACGGTAATAGCACGAGCGTACAAAAATCTGTTTAATCAATAATAATATTCGTTCAGGAGACGCGATGGAGCAGTATCCGCAAAGCCCGCTGATGGGGCAGATGATGAGTCGTCCGTTGCTCATCTCGGCCATCATCGAACATGCCGACCGTAATTTTGGTGGCAATGAAATCGTTTCGCGCCGCGTCGAAGGCGACATCCACCGCTATACCTATCGCGACTGCCACCGGCGGGCAAAGCAGCTGGCCAATGCACTGACGAAGCTGGGCGTGAAGATGGGCGAGCGGGTCGGCACCATTGCCTGGAACGGCTACCGGCACCTGGAAGCGTACTATGCGATTTCCGGCTCGGGCGCGGTGCTGCACACGATCAATCCGCGCCTGCATCCGGAGCAGATCGCCTACATCGCCAATCACGCGGAAGACCAGTACATCCTGTTTGACATCACCTTTTTGCCGCTGGTCGAAGCCTTCGCCGCCCAGTGTTCGTCGGTCAAGGGTTTCATCCTGATGGGCGACGCCGACCGCATGCTGGCGACGACGACCATTCCGAACCTGATGTGCTACGAGACACTGATTGCGGAAAATTCGCCCGATTACGCCTGGCCGGTGTTCGACGAAAATGCGGCCTCGAGCCTGTGCTACACCTCCGGCACGACCGGCAATCCGAAGGGCGCACTGTATTCGCATCGCTCCACCGTCCTGCATTCCTATGCGTCGGCCATGCCGGACTCGTTGAACGTGTCGGCGCGCGACACGGTCCTGCCGGTGGTGCCGATGTTCCACGTCAATGCCTGGGGGCTGCCGTATTCGGTGCCGCTGACCGGCGCCAAGATGGTGTTTCCCGGCCCTGCGCTCGACGGCAAGTCGGTCTATGAACTGTTCGAGGCGGAGCAGGTGACGTTCTCGGCCGGCGTGCCGACGGTGTGGCTGGGCTTGCTCAATTACATGGTGCAAAACGAGCTGAAGTTTTCCAGCTTCAAGCGCACCGTCATCGGTGGTTCGGCCTGTCCGCCGGCGATGATGAAAGCGTTTCAACAGCAGCACAATGTCGAGGTGGTGCACGCCTGGGGCATGACCGAGATGTCGCCGCTGGGTACCTGCGGCACGCTGCAGTCGAAACACCTGGCGCTGTCGGCCTATGCGCAGCAGGCGATCCTGGAAAAGCAGGGCCATGCGATCTTCGGCGTCGACATGAAGATCGTCGGCGACGATGGCGCCGAGTTGCCCTGGGACGGCAAGACCTACGGCAACCTGCTGGTGCGCGGGCCGTGGATCATCAGCAGCTACTTCAGGAACGAGGGCGGCGACGTGCTGGTCGACGGCTGGTTTCCGACCGGCGACGTGGCCACCATCGACGCCGACGGCTACATGCAGATCACCGACCGCAGCAAGGATGTCATCAAGTCCGGCGGCGAATGGATCGGCACCATCGATCTCGAAAACATCGCCATGTCGCATCCGGCGGTGCTGCAGGCGGCCTGCATCGGCGTAGCGCACCCGAAGTGGGACGAACGCCCGCTGCTGCTGGTGGTGAAAAAACCCGGCGCCGAAGTCACGCGCGAAGCGCTGCTGGCTTTCTACGAAGGCAAGATCGCAAAATTCTGGACGCCGGACGACATCGCCTTCATCGATGCGCTGCCGATCGGCGCCACCGGCAAGATCCTGAAAAACAAATTAAGAGAGCAGTTCAAGGACCATGTCCTTCCAACTGCCTGAGCAGTACCGTCCGTAGTCGATCATCACCACATCGTAAAAAAATCTTTAGGAAGAGACAAATGTTCAAGCAGATCCGTCCCGCCGCAGCCCTCCTGCCAATCGCCCTGTCGGTTGCCGCCGCCTTTGCCGCACCGACCGCATCGGCCGAAGTCGTCAAGATCGCACTGATCGAAACCTTGTCCGGCGCCTTCGCACCGATCGGCCAGAACCAGCTCAACACGTACCAGATGTTTGCCGAGATGTCGAACAAGCAGCAGCTGGCCGGCGCCGGCAACACGATTGAGGTCGTCGGCTTCGACGGCAAGGGCAGCCCGCAGGAGTCGCTCACGCAATTGAAGACCGTGATCGACCAGGGGTATCACTACATTGCACAGGGCAATGGCTCCGGCGTGGCGCTGGCGCTGATCGACGCCGTCAACAAGCATAACGAGCGCAATCCGGGCAAGGAAATCGTCTTCCTGAATCATTCGGCGATCGACCCGGACCTGACCAACAGCAAGTGCAGTTTCTGGCATTTCCGCTTCGATGCGAATTCGGACATGAAGATGGAGGCGCTCACCTCCTACATGGCAAAAGACAAGGAGATCAAGAAGGTCTACATCATCGGCCAGAACTATGCCCATGGCCATGCGGTCACACGCGCTGCCAAGGAACTGTTGAAGCGCAAGCGCCCTGACGTGCAGATCGTCGGCGACGACCTGCACCCGATTGCCACCGTCAAGGATTTCTCGCCGTACATCGCCAAGATCAAGGCTTCCGGCGCCGACACCGTCATCACCGGCAACTGGGGCGCCGACCTGGCCCTGCTGATCAAGGCAGCCAAGGATGCCGGCCTGACCGCCAAGTTCTTCACCTACTATGCGGGCACCTCCGGCGTGCCCACTGCGATGGGTGCGGCAGGCGCCGGGCTGGTCAACATGGTCGGCTACTGGCATGAGAACAACGAGACCTATGCCGGTCACGACCTGGTCGACCAGTTCCGCAAGAAGTACAACGACGACCTGTACGTGGTCGACATCTACACCATCATCGAGATGCTCTCGAAAGCCGTCAAGACCGTCAAGTCCGCCGATCCGACCAAGGTCGCCTACGCAATGGAAGGCATGAAGGTCAAGGCCCTGAACGGCGAAGTCGAGATGCGCACCTCCGACCATCAGGCACAGCAGCCGCTGTATATCGCCACCTGGACCAAGGTCGACGGCAAGGTCGTCAAGTACGACCAGGAAAAGACCGGTTACGGCTGGAAGACGCAGCAAAAGCTCGATACCTACGTGTCGACCCAGCCGACGTCCTGCCAGATGAAGCGCCCGGCAAAGACCTGACGCATCGCGTCGGCCCCTGACGGCGCGGCACGACACGCCGCGACAGCTTCGCAACGATGCCGAAGGCCCGGCCGCGCAGACATGCGCGGGCGGAACGCCTTCGGCCGATGCGTGTCGGCCGTCCACCATTGCCTGGCCTGACGCGACCGACGCACGGCCAAAACAGCTCGTGCCGGTGCTGCATTTCACGCGGCACAATCTTCTTTACACGCATGGCCGGCGTCGATATTCTAGACATATAAAACTTATAAGGAAGAGACACATGACTGCTCCACTCCATGCGCTTTCGCCTGCGCGTTTCCTGCTTGCATGCGCCGTCGGCGCCGCCTTCGCAGCACCTGCCGCCTTCGCGGAAAACGTTCGCATCGCCTTCATCGATCCGCTCTCGGGCGCCTTCGCGCCGGTGGGCCAGAACGGCCTGAAAAGCTGGCAGGCAATGGCTGAACTGGCCAACAAGCACAAGGACGCCGGCGCCAATACGCTGGAGGTGGTGGGCTTCGACAACAAGGGCAGTCCGCAGGAATCGCTGACCCAATTGAAGACCGTCATCGACCAAGGCTATCACTACATCGTGCAGGGCAATGGCTCGGGCGTGGCGCTGGCGCTGGCCGATGCCGTTGCCAAGCACAATGAACGCAACCCCGGCAAGGAAGTGCTGTTTCTGAATTACGCGGCGGTCGACCCGGACCTGACCAACAGCAAGTGCAGTTTCTGGCACTTCCGGCTCGATGCAAATTCCGACATGAAGATGGAAGCCATGACCACCTTCATGGCAAAGGACCAGTCGATCAAGAAGGTCTACATCATCGGCCAGAACTATGCGCACGGCCAGGCGGTCACGCGCGCAGCCAAGGAGTACTTGAAGCGCAAGCGCCCGGACATACAGATCGTCGGCGACGACCTGCATCCGATTGCCACCGTCAAGGATTTTTCACCCTACATCGCCAAGATCAAGGCTTCCGGCGCCGACACCGTCATCACCGGTAACTGGGGCGCCGATCTTGCGCTGATGATCAAGGCGGCAAAGGATGCCGACCTGAAGGCAAATTTCTATACCTATTACGGCGGCACCACGGGCGTGCCTACCGCCATGGGCGCAGCCGGCGCCGAGCGCGTCAAGATCATCGCCTACTGGCATGCGAACAACGAAACCTTTTCGGGACGCGAGATCTTCGAGCCGTACAAGAAAAAATACGACGACGATTTCTACGTGATGGCCACCTATACCGGCATCCAGATGCTGGCCAAGGCGATCAAGACCACCAATTCAATCGAGCCGTTGAAGGTTGCGCTGGCCATGGAAGGCATGAAGGTCAAGAGCCTGAACGGCGAAGTCGAGATGCGCAAGGCGGACCATCAGCTGCAGCAGCCGCTGTATATCGCCACCTGGGCAAAGGTCGACGGCAAGACGGTGAAGTATGACCAGGAAAACACCGGCTACGGTTGGCGCACCGACCAGAAGATCGATTCGTATGTGGCGACGCAGCCGACATCGTGCCAGATGAAACGGCCTTCCTGAGTTTTGGCATGAACGTGTAATGCAGCATGGCGTGGTGCCCGCGGCGTAGTACCCCGGGCTTCACGCTGTTTTTTCAAGCGCCGAAAATAGTACGGTCGTACGTCAATTCAAAATCGAGAGGAACGGCACGTGGAGTTCACGCTAATCACCCTGCTAAACGGCTTGAGCTACGGGCTCCTGCTGTTCATGCTTTCGTCGGGCCTGACGCTCATCTTCAGCATGATGGGCGTATTGAATTTTGCCCACGCCAGTTTCTACATGCTGGGTGCCTATCTTGCCTACACCATCAGCGTCCAGCTCGGCTTCTGGCCGGCGCTGATCGTCGCGCCCCTGGTCGTGGGCGTCATCGGCGCGCTGGTCGAACGCTACGGCCTGCGCTCGGTGCACAAGTACGGCCACATACCGGAGCTGCTGTTTACCTTCGGCCTGTCCTACGTCATCAGCGAGCTGGTGCAACTGGTATGGGGCCGCGCCGCGGTGCCGTACAAGATTCCGGCGGTGCTCGACGGCCCCTTGTTCACCCTCTACACGACCACGTTCCCCGCCTACCGCGGCTTCATGATGCTCATTGCACTGCTCATGCTGCTGGCGATCTACCTGGTGCTCACGCGCACCCGCATCGGCCTGGTGATCCAGGCGGCGCTGACGCATCCGGAAACGGCCGAGGCGCTTGGCCACAACGTGCCGCGCGTCTTCATGCTGGTCTTCGGCGGCGGCTGTGCGCTGGCCGGTCTTGCCGGCGTCATCGGCGGCAATGCGTTCGTGACGGAGCCGTCGATGGCGGCCACCGTCGGCAGCATCACCTTCGTGGTGGTGGTGGTCGGCGGCATGGGCTCGCTGGTGGGCGCTCTGGTGGCGTCGCTGTTGATCGGCGTGCTGCAGACCTATGCGGTGGCGCTCGATTACTCGTTCATCGATCTGCTGGCAAAGGTGGGCGCTACGATCACGCCCGAGACCTTCGGCTACGCCTTGTGGAAGCTGACGATCTCGTCGGCTGCACCGATCCTGCCGTACCTGCTGCTGGTGCTGATCCTGATTTTCCGGCCGAAGGGCATCATGGGCACGCGCGAAGGATAATGACCATGCCAACCACTTCAACACGATCGACCACCATGACCTACCAGCCGCTGAACCTGGGCCGCTGGATCATCTGGACCCTGTTTGCCGCGCTGCTGATCGTGGCGCCCCTGATCTTTCACAAGGGCGCGGCGCTGTCGCTGCTCTCGCAGATCGGCACCGTCATGATCTTCGGCCTGTCCTACAACATGCTGCTGGGCCAGGGCGGCATGCTGTCCTTCGGCCATGCCGTGTATTCGGGCCTGGGCGCTTTTTTCGCGATCCATGCCATGAACCTCGCAACCAGGGGGACCCTGCCGATACCGGTGACGTTGATACCGCTGGTGGGCGGGATCGCCGGCATGTTCTTCGGCGTCCTGTTCGGTTATGTCACCACCAAGAAAAGCGGCACGACGTTTTCGATGATCACGCTGGGCCTGGTCGAACTGGTGTTTGCCAGCTCGCTCATGTTTCCGGAATTCTTCGGCGGCGAGGGCGGCATTTCGACCAACCGCGTTATCGGCCAGTCGTTCTTGGGCATTACCTATGGCCCGCAATTGCAGGTCTACTACCTGATCGCCTTCTGGCTTTTCATCAGCACCATCGGCATGTATGCATTCACGCAGACGCCGCTGGGACGCATCACGAATGCGGTGCGCGACAACCCCGAGCGGGTCGAATTCATCGGCTACGACACGCAATGGGTGCGTTACATGACGCTGATCATCTCGGCATTCTTTGCCGGCATTGCCGGTGGCCTGGGCGCCATCAATTTCGAGATCGTCAGCGCGGAAAATGTCAGTGCGGTGCGTTCCGGCGCGATCCTGTTGTTCACTTTTATTGGCGGCGTCGGCTTTTTCTTCGGGCCGATGATCGGCGCGGTGCTCGGCGTTTTCCTCACCGTCATGCTGTCGGATTTTACAAAAGCCTGGCAGCTGTATCTGGGCGTGTTCTTCATCCTCATCGTGATGTATGCGCCGGGCGGCGTGGCCAGCCTTCTGATGTTGAATATCCGGTTAATCAAGTTCAAGAAATTCGCCCGCGTCTGGCCGAAGCTGCTTGCCGTCTGCATTGCCTCGCTGGTAATCCTGGTGGGGGCCGTGATGATGATCGAAATGCTGTATCACCTGACGCTGGACGCAGCCAACGGCACCGTCATGCAGCTCTTCGGCAGAAGCGTCGACACGGCAGCCGCGCCGGCCTGGGTGATTGCGGCGGTGCTCGCTGTCATCGGCATCGCCGGCTTTCGCGCCGTACGCCCCGGATTCGTCCAGGTCTGGAGCGACACCAACAGCGAGATCGAGGAAAGCATGAGAAGGACACAGGCATGAGCGGCTTTTCACTGGAATTGAAAGAGGTCCGCAAGAGTTTCGGCAAGTCCGAGATCATCCGCGGCGCGACCCTGCAGGTGCCAAAAGGCGAGCGCTTTGCCGTCATCGGCCCCAACGGCGCCGGCAAGTCGACCTTGTTCAACCTGATCTCGGGGCGCTTCGGCCTCTCCGGTGGCGACATCCTGTTGAACGGCAAGAGCACGGTTGGCCTGAAGCCGTTCGAGATCAACCGCCTCGGCCTGTCGCGCAGCTTCCAGATCACCAACATCTTCCATCGCCTGACCGTCTATGAAAACCTGCGCTGCGCGGTGCTCTGGTCGCTCGGCTACAAGTATTCGTTCTGGCATCGCTTGAACGGCTTGAAGGATGCGCATGAACGCGCCGAAGCGGTGCTGGAGCAGATCGGCCTGAAACGCCGGCGCAGCACGGCGGCGGGCTTGCTGACCTATGCCGAACAGCGGGCGCTGGAAATCGGCATCACCATTGCCGGTGGCGCCGACGTCATCCTGCTCGATGAACCGACCGCCGGCATGAGCCGCTCGGAGTCGGATGCGGCAGTCGAGCTGATTCGCAAGGTCACGGTGGGAAAAACCCTGCTGATGGTCGAACACGACATGAGCGTGGTGTTCGGCCTGGCCGACAAGATCGCGGTGCTGGTCTATGGCGAAATGATTGCCTGCGACACGCCGCAAAACATCCGCGGCAATGCCCGGGTACAGGAAGCATATCTCGGCGGTCACGCGCCGGCGGAGGCAGCAGCTTGAGCGCACTACTCGAAATCCGGAATCTGCACGCGTTCTACGGCAAGAGCCACGTGCTGCACGGCGTCGACCTGACGGTTGGCGAGGGCGAGATCGTCAGTCTCCTGGGGCGCAACGGCGTGGGTCGTTCGACCACCGTCAAGGCCACCATGGGCCAGGTCGATGCAACCGGCTCGATCCTCTTCAAGGGCGAGGAAATGATCGGCCTGAAGGCATTCCAGATCGCCCACAAGGGACTCGGTTACGTGCCCGAGAACCGCGACATCTTTTCCACGCTCACCGTCGAGCAGAACCTGGTGCTGGGCGAAAAGCGCAGCAAGGACAAGACCGCGAAGGCGCCGCGCTGGAAGCTCGGCGACATGTATGCAATGTTCCCGCGCCTGAAGGAACGCCAGCACACCGCCGCCGGCGTGCTTTCGGGCGGCGAGCAGCAGATGCTCACGTTGTGCCGCACCCTGATGGGCGACCCGGACCTGATCATGATCGACGAGCCGACCGAGGGGCTGGCGCCGAAGATCGTCGACCTGGTGGCCGAATACCTCAACACGCTGAAAAATCGCGGTATCTCGATTCTGCTGGTCGAACAAAAGCTGGCGATTGCACTCGAAATCTCGCAGCGGGTGTACGTCATGGGCCATGGCTCGATCGTCTTCGAAGGCACGCCTGCGGGCTTGCGCGGCGATGCCGCAATTCGCAAGGAGTGGCTCGAAGTCTGATGCCGGGTACGACGACAGCACACAGCACGGCACGCTGCGGAAGGTTCTACTGCAGCGCCGTGAAAGTCTGCCATTTAAAATAAAACGACCGTTCTTTTTACGGTATAGTTCCGACACGTTTTACCGAACAAAATTGATTTCCTGCGGTACCGGAAATCTTGCCATCCGATTGCTGCGCAAGGTGCCGGGTTGCCGGTGCACTGCGGGGTTTGCCACTCTAGAGGAACAGCCATGACTGCTCAATACACGACCAACGGCGCGGTTGCCGTCATCACGCTCGACAATCCGCCGGTCAACGGCCTTGGCCTGGCGACCCGCACGGCGATCGTCGATGCGCTGCGCCGGGCGCAGCAGGATGACGCCGTCAAGGCGATCGTCATCACCGGTGCCGGCCGCGCTTTTTCCGGCGGCGCCGACATCAAGGAATTCAATTCGCCGAAGGCGCTGGCCGAGCCGACGCTGCACACCGTGATTGCGGCAGCTGAAAATTCGGCCAAGCCGGTGATTGCCGCCATCCACACCGTCTGCATGGGCGGCGGCCTGGAGCTGGCGCTGGGCTGTCATCACCGCGTCGCCGCGCCGGGTGCGCAGATCGCGTTGCCCGAAGTAAAACTCGGCATCCTGCCGGGCGCCGGCGGCACCCAGCGCCTGCCGCGCGTGGTCGGTCTGGAAATGGCAATGAACATGATCGTCTCCGGCACGCCGGTGCCTTCGGAAAAACTGGCCAAGACAAAACTGTTCGACGAAATCATCGAAGGCGACCTGATGACCGGCGCCATCAACTTCGCCGGCCGCGTGGCCGACACACGGCCGCTGCCGAAGGTGCGCGACCTGAAGGTCGATTATCCGAACCACGAAGCCTTCCTGCAGTTTTCACGCAATACGGTCAAGGCCATGGCCGGCCCGTTCCCGGCGCCGCTGAAATGCGTCGACGCGGTGGCGGCCTCGATCACGAAAAAATTCGACGATGGCATCGCCTACGAGCGCGCCCTGTTCCTCGATCTCGTGCAGACCACCGAATCGAAGGCGCTGCGTCATGCCTTCTTCGGCGAGCGCGCTGCCAGCAAACTGCCGGACGTGCCGGCCGACACGCCGGTGCGCGAAATCAAATCGGTGGCCATCATCGGCGCCGGCACCATGGGCGGCGGCATCGCCATGAATTTCCTGAATGCCGGTTTGCCGGTGACGCTGCTTGAGACAAAGCAGGAAGCGCTCGACAAGGGCCTGGCGACGATCCGCCGCAATTACGAAAACACGATGAAGAAGGGCAAGCTGACCCAGGAAAAATTCGACCAGCGCCTGGCACTCGTCAAGGGCACGCTGTCCTACGAAGAAATCGGCCAGGCCGACCTGGTCATCGAAGCGGTCTTCGAGGACATGGGCGTGAAGGAAACGGTCTTCAAGAAGCTCGACGAAGTCATGAAGCCGGGTGCGATCCTGGCCTCGAACACCTCGACTTTGGACGTCGACCAGATCGCCAATTTCACCAAGCGGCCGCAGGACGTCATCGGCACCCATTTCTTCAGCCCGGCAAATGTCATGAAGCTGCTCGAAATCGTGCGCGGCAAGGCGACAGCCAAGGATGTGCTGGCAACTACGCTGGCGCTGTCGAAAAAGATCAAGAAGACCGGCGTCGTCTCGGGTGTCTGCGACGGCTTCATCGGCAACCGCATGATCGAGCAGTACAGCCGCCAGGCCGGCTTCCTGCTGGAGCAGGGCTGCCTGCCGGAGCAAGTGGACAAGGCGATCGAGAAATTCGGTTTCGCAATGGGGCCGTTCCGCATGGGCGACCTGGCCGGCAACGACATCGGCTGGGCCATCCGCAAGCGCCGTTATGTCGAAAAGCCGGAAGTGAGCTATTCGAAGACCGCGGACCTGCTGTGCGAACTGGGTCGCTACGGCCAGAAGACCGGCGCCGGCTGGTACGACTACAAGGCGGGCGACCGCAAGGCGTATCCGTCGACGCTGGTCAACGACATGATCGTCAAGCACTC
>JANXSS010000335.1 GCA_025356535.1 Herminiimonas sp. | reverse complement strand
AAGATGGATCCAAGCCAAATGAAGGCGTTTGAAAAGTCAATGTCTGACCTGAATATCCACCTGAAGGACATGCCAAAGATGGATCCAAGCCAAATGAAGGCGTTTGAAAAGTCGATGACCGACATGAAGCTTCAGATGAAGAAAATGCCAAAAATAGATGCTCAAATGCTCGAAGAGTTGAAGTCACTAAAGGGACTTGGCGCCGACGAAAAGACCTTCAATTTCAAATTAGACCACAATTCGAAGGACATGTTGAAGTCGTTCTCGAAAGATGGCAAGACGTTTAGTTTTGGTTCCGGTAACTCACTCTTCGGAAAGGGATTTACTTTCAAGAAGATTGACGGTGCGAAATTCATTAAGTCCATTAGTCCGGCTCAACGAGAGTTGATGACAAAGCAAGGCTATCTCAAGTTCAGCGACCTAACCCAAGAACAGCGAAACATGATGTTTGACGGATCGACCAAGAGCCTTCCCGAGAACTTTACGTTCATGTTCAGCGCAGACGGCGAAAAGGTCACGATTAAGAACAAGTAGGCCAAGACTTAATATATTCAGTAACTCTGGGCCAGGCAATTCGCTGGCCCTTCCTTTTGTCTCTGCTTTCCGCTTTCCGCTTTCCGCTTTCCGCGTCCTCCTTCCCGCTTCAAACGCCCTGCGCTGCAATCGCGGCCTTAGGCTACCTTGCGCACATAAACAGCTGCGCATTTGGTGCATGCTCGATCGACTCCATTTTCACAACCGCCGCCGTCGATCACGAGGCGCGCTGCACGCGCCACGTCCGGTGCACCCAAAATCTTGCATGCTCCGCGCAGACCTGAGCGCTTACCGGGGCGCATCCAACACGAAAGGCCGACCATGCCCGATCCGCACCCTTCCGATGCATTTTCAATGAACGACGGCACGCCACCGATCCGCTATCGCGCCCGGCAAAAGGCAAGCGCTGCAATGGTGCCCGATGCGGCGAAACCGGCTGCCATGTCGCGCCGCACTTTCCTGCGCTCTGCAATGGCGGCTGTCTCCACTGCCGGCGTGCCGCTTGCGCCGGCACCGGCGATGGCAGCCGCAGCGCCGGGCGCGCCTGCCACGACGCCGCAATTTGCCGAGCCGGTACCGATGGTGCTGCGCATAAATGGCAAGAACCATGCGATTTCGCTGGAGCCGCGCGTGACGCTGCTCGATGCGCTGCGCGAGACGGTCGGCCTGACCGGCACGAAGAAGGGCTGCGACCGTGGCCAATGCGGCGCCTGCACGGTGCTCATCGACGGGCGTCGCATCAATTCCTGCCTGACCCTGGCCATCATGCATGACGGCGAGGACATCACGACGGTAGAAGGCCTGGAAATCGGCGGCCAGCTCTCGCCGCTCCAGGCAGCCTTCGTCAGTCACGACGCATTCCAGTGCGGCTACTGCACGCCGGGCCAGCTGTGCTCGGCAACGGCCCTGATGACGGAGCTGCGCGCCGGCGAAGCCAGTGCCGTGACGGCAAACGTGCGCATGCCACAGCATGCGGCCACGCCGGCCGAAATCCGCGAACGGATGAGCGGCAACCTGTGCCGCTGCGGCGCCTATCCGAATATCGTCACCGCCATTCACAGCGTTGCAGCCGACACCGCCGGCACCGTCGCCAGGCCGGTGGCATGAGGCTGCGGTGATCGCAAACGGCAACAGTCCGGCAGCAGCCAAAAAGCAGCCAACGACAAGGAATCACCATGCAATCACTTTTCTATGATCGCGCAACCGATGCGGAAAACGCGCTCGGGCTCGCGCAACAGGCAAATGCCCGCTACCTCGGCGGCGGCACCAACCTGCTCGACCTGCTCAAGGGCGACGTCGAGCAGGCCAGCCGGTTAATCGACCTCAATCGCAGCGGCCTGGCCAGGATCACCGCCAATGCGGACGGCGGCGTTCGCATCGGCGCTGCAGCGCGCAACAGCGACATGGCAAACGATGCCCTGATCCGGCAACGCTATCCCCTGCTGTCGCAGGCGCTGCTGTCGGGCGCTTCGCCGCAACTGCGCAACACGGCAACGGCAGGCGGCAACCTGATGCAGCGCACCCGCTGTCATTACTTTACCGATACCGCCTTCAAGAAATGCAACAAGCGCAATCCCGGCTCGGGCTGCACTGCGCGCGATGGCGTCAACCGCATCCACGCCATTCTCGGCAACAGTGATGCCTGCATTGCCACCAATCCGTCGGACATGAGCGTGGCCCTGGCCGCGCTCGATGCAGTGGTGGTGGCACGCAGTCCGCGCGGCGAGCGGCGCATACCGATCGGCGAATTTCACCGCCTGCCGGGCGACCAGCCACAGTTCGACACGATTCTCGGCAAGGGCGAACTGATTACCGCAATCGACCTGCCGCCCTCGCCGTTTGCAGCGAATGCGCATTATCTGAAAGTGCGCGACCGTGCCAGCTATGCCTTTGCGCTGGTCTCGGTTGCCGCCGCGGTGGCCTTGCGCGACGGTGTCGTCGACCGGGCGGCGGTGGCGCTCGGTGGCGTGGCCCACAAGCCGTGGCGCATCGCCGGCGCCGAGACCGCGCTGGTCGGCCAACGCGCCGGCACGCCCGGATTCGAGCGCAGCGCCGGCGCAATCGCCGACATCCTCCTTGCCGGCGCACAGGGCTTCAAGGACAACCGCTTCAAGATACCGCTGGCCCATCGCTCGATCGTTCGTGCGCTGCAGGTCGCAGCGCAACCCACAGGAGGTACGGCATGACGCCGATCACACAACCCAGCAATGGCACGCCGGTCACCGGGCAGCCACTGATCGGCCAGCCGGTCGACCGTACCGATGGCCATGCCAAGGTCACCGGCCGCGCCCTGTATGCGGCGGAAAACGCCCTGCCGCGGCTGGTGCATGCGGTACTGGTCACGAGCACCATTGCCAGTGGAAAAATCGCCACGATCGACACCGCCCGCGCTGAAAAGATGCGCGGCGTGCTGCTGGTCATGACGCACCGGAATGCGCCGCAATTGCCCAAGAAAGGCCAGGCCGGCGCCGGCGACATGCCTGCCGGTCGCGTCCTCAATCTGCTGCAGGACGATGCAGTCCACTACAACAACCAGCCGGTTGCACTGGTGGTGGCGGATTCGCTCGAACATGCGCAGGATGCGGCACGCGCAGTCCGGATTGCTTACACCAGCAGTCATGCGGCGCTGGATTTTGCAAAGGCGAAGTCTGTATTGGTCAAGCCGGAAAAGGTGCAGGGCTCCACCGCCGACTCCGAGCGGGGCGACCACGCCGGCGCCTGGCGCGCGGCGACCGCGCGCGTCGATGCGCTCTACACCACGCCGGTCGAGCATCACAATCCGATGGAGCCTCATGCGACGGTGGCCAGTTGGGACGGCGAGCACCTGACGCTGTATGACTCGACACAATACGTCAGCGGCGTGCGCAACACGGTTGCCAAGACCTTCGGCATCTTGCCCGACAACGTGCGGGTCATCTGTCCTTTCGTGGGCGGCGGCTTCGGTTGCAAGGGCTCGACCTGGTCGCATGTGGTGCTCGCTGCGATGGCGGCGCGCAAGACCGGCCATCCGGTCAAGCTGGTGCTGGAACGCCCGCAGATGTTCGGCATTGTCGGCCACCGGCCGCGCACCGAGCAGCACATGCAGCTCGGTGCGGCCGGTGCAGGACGCATGACGGCAGTGCGCCACGATGTCATTGCCAGCACCTCGTTCCAGGAAGACTGGATCGAACCTTCGGCGATCCTCACCCGCATGCTCTACGACAGCGACAGCCAGCACACCAGTCATCGGCTGGCCCGCCTGCATCACGGCACGCCGACCTTCATGCGGGCGCCCGGCGAAGCCAGCGGCAGTTTTGCGCTCGAATGCGCAATCGACGAACTCGCCTATGCGGCAAAGATGGATCCGATCGCGTTGCGGTTGCAGAATTATGCGGAAAAAGAGCCCGAAAAAGGCTTGCCCTGGTCCAGCAAATCGCTGCGTCGCTGCTATGAAACCGGCGCGGCGCGTTTCGGCTGGGCCAAACGCAATCCGGAACCGCGCTCGATGCGCAATGGTCACCTGCTGGTCGGCTGGGGCATGGCAACGGCAAGCTATCCGGCCAACCGCCAGGCCGCCAACGCGTCCGCCACGATCCTGCCGGACGGAACGGCAGTGGTGCGCAGCGGCTCGCAGGACCTGGGCACCGGCACCTATACCGTCATGACGCAGATCGCGGCCAACGCGCTTGGCCTGCCGATGGAAAAGGTGCGCTTCGAGCTCGGCGACAGCAGTCAGCCGAAGGCGCCGGTCTCCGGTGGCTCCCAAACGGTGGCCAGTGTCGGCCCGGCAGTGCATGCAGCGGCCACGGCGGCGCGCGACAAGCTCATCGCCACTGCGATTGCAGACCCGCAGTCGCAGCTGCATGGCGTGCCGGCCGAGGACATCGGCTGCGAACTTGGCTGGCTGTTCCGACAATCCGTGCCGGCCCGGCGCGAGCCGATGGCAGCGGTAATCGCTCGCAATGGCGGGCGGGCAATCGAAGCGCGCAGCGAGAGCAAGCCGGGCGACGAAAAGAAACAGTTTTCGATGCACTCCTTCGGCGCCGTATTTACGGAAGTCGAGATCGATCCGGATCTGGGCATGATTCGCGTGCCGCGCATCGTGGCGGCATACGGTGTAGGCAAGCTCATGAACAAGAAGACCGGCCACAGCCAGCTAATGGGCGGCATCGTCTGGGGCCTTGGCATGGCGTTGATGGAAAAGACCGAGATGGATCTCTACAATGGCCGGGCCGTCAACGGCAACCTGGCCGAGTATCACGTACCCGTCAATGCCGACATCGGCGACATCGACATCACGGTGGTCGATGAAACCGATCCGCACATCAATGCACTGGGTGCGAAAGGTATCGGCGAGATCGGCATTACCGGCGTTGCCGCTGCGATCGGTAATGCGGTCTATCACGCCACCGGCAGGCGCGTGCGGGATCTGCCGATTACGCTGGACAAGCTGATCTAAAACCTGTCGGAGATGGCTGCCCTTGCCGGCAGCCGTATCCGACGGCATGTTGCGGGAAAGTCAGGCGACAGGACGCGGCGACACGCGGGCCGACGCGGCGCCAAGCGGTCTGGGCGCCGACAGCGGGTCGAAATCTTCCCAGTTGCCGTCGACCATGCTGCCCTCTGCTTCCTCGATGTCATGTCCCCCGAACGTGCGCATCAGGCGGACGATCTCGTCCTCGTCCGGCGTTGCCGCACCCGGCGCATCGACTGAGACTGCCAACATCATGCCGGCCTTGCGCTGATGCATTTCATTGTCGCTGCCGGCGGCTTCCGGCGTACTTTGTTCGGCCTCGCCCTTTTCCTTCATCTGCGAAAGGCTGCCGATGAGGCCGCCGATATGCGCGCCGACCAGCGCGCCGACTGCCGGACCGACCGGGCCGAACACGGGCGCACCGGTCAGGCCCACTGCTGCGCCGACCGCACCGCCGGTTGCCGCACCGGTAGCCACACCGCTTCCGGTCTCGTGCGCGCCTGGCGAATCTTCGCGGTCGCCACCGATCGAGTACAGGTTGTGTTGCCCTGGCGGATTGACGTAGAAGCTGCAGGTGCGCTCCTGTGCCACGCCGGCATCGCGCATTGCCTCGAGTACCTGGGTGACTTGTTCCTGCTCCTGGAAGCGTGCTGCGATGATGCGTGTCATGTCAATCTCCAGCCTGTTCAGTAAAAAGGATGCGTATGGCGTCACGCGCTCGTGCGCACTTCGATTTCAAATGTGCGGGCGGTGTCATCGACACTGCCGGCATACTGCTCGGCTTCTTCGAGCGAGGCAAAGCGCCTGGCCTGCAGATGCTCCGTCACGAGTGCATGGGCGCCATCGGCAGCCAGTCCAACGTAAGGGCCGTCACCGACGGTGGTCGCCTTGGCGCGCAACAGGTAGTAGGTCTGTGAAGTTTCAAAGGTCATCGGCGGGTCCGCTGGAGGGGAAGTTCGGGAGGCCTGCCCGAATCGGCAGGCCGGTGCTGCTCGCTCGCGCTCAACGCAATGAACCCAGGTCGTTCGAGCGCAGGCGAGAAACTTCGCGAAGGTCTTCTGCCATGCGGCGGTCCTCGATGCGCTTGCGCATGATGCGTGCATGCTGGGACGCGCTCATGGGTGGCGTCTTCATCAGATCCTTCAGCAAGGCTACATTCTCGTCAGTGTTTCGCATTTTTTGCACCTTTTCGTTTTGTCAGGGAAGTCGTCGCCGGCTTCATTGCGCCGATGGTCCGATATCGATGCGCATGTAATCGGGCGCGACTGCATTGCGCCCCCGGTGGAGCAAGACATATTCATTGAGCCTGCCGGTCGTTTCTTCGGCACCCTTTTCCGTACGCACGGGCGAGTCGGGGATGAGGATCACGATCGCCGCAGCAGCGATCGACCCCACCACCGCGAGAAGCAGGCCAACCGCCAGCCAACGGGCAGTTCTCAATGTACGCGAAAAATTCGGCATCATGACTCCCGGTAGCGGCCAAAGCGGTCGCTCGCATGCGACATGTCAAACACAGCCTGCATTGGCCAGTACGGAACGTGTGCTGTGCCGCCGGATCATTGTCTGCCGGTGCTGACGCGCGGTTCTGTACGTTCCCGAACTTATCAGGTCGATCCGAAACATTTGGCGCGCCAGTGCGGGACGCAATGCGGCGTCGACCGCGCAGGCAAATACGCTAGAATCGCGCTATCGTGACATTGCGCAAATACCTACTTCCCTTCCTGCTTGCCTTCCTGCTGCTCGGTGCGCAACAGGCCGGCTGGACCCATGCGCTGACACACTTCGGCAAGAAGACCGGTTCTGCCGCACAGCCAAAGCAGGCACCGGCCGACAAGGCGTGCCAGCAATGCCTGGCCTTCGCACAGATCGGCTCGGCACTGCTGCGCGCCGCGGTGACGCTGCCGGTACCACCGCCGGAAGCCTGCCTGGCGCTCACGCGCGCTGCAAGCCTGGCGCCGGCAGGCATGCGCTGCGGCTTCTTGTCGCGCGCACCGCCCCTTCCTCTCTAGATCGACCTGGCCGACGCCGCAGCCCTGCTGCGGCGCCCTGCATGTTCTTCTACAAGAGGCAATCCAATGTTCAGACAGACCGTTCTGGCGACGGCGCTCGCCGCCGTCCTGGCGCCGGTACAGGCGCAGGCCGCACCGGCATCATCACCCGCATCGGCGCCATCGCCGGCAACCGTGGCAGCAGGCAATGCCGAACTGGCGCAGATTCGCGTGCAGTTGCAGCAGATGAAGGAAAACTACGAAGCGCGCATCGCGGCGCTGGAAAAACGGCTGCAGCAAAGCGAGCCGCCGATGGTTCCTGCCGCCGCAACCGCCCCTGTACCTGCCGCCGCAATTCCCCCTGCCGACGCCTACGCCGCCGCTGCGCCGGCGCCTGCAACCGGTGCACCGGCGGGATCGGCAAGCGGCTTCAATCCGGCCGTCTCGCTGATCCTCGGCGGCACGTATGCAAACCTGTCGCAGGACCCGAACCGTTACCGGCTGCAGGGCTTCATGCAGGCCGGCGACGGTGTCGGCCCCGGCAGGCGCGGCTTCAACCTGGGTGAATCCGAACTTACCCTGGCAGCAGCGATCGATCCGCGTTTTGCCGGGCAACTGACCTTTTCACTGGACGCGGACAATGCGGTCAGCGTCGAGGAAGCGTTTTTCCAGACGCAGGGACTGGCAAACGGATTGAATCTGAAAGCCGGCCGTTTCCTGTCGGGCATCGGCTATCTGAACGCGCAGCATGCCCATACCTGGGACTTCGTCGACGCGCCGCTGGCTTACCAGGCGTTCCTGGGCAGCCAGTACAAGCCTGACGGCGTCCAGCTGCGCTGGCTTGCACCGGGCGAAAAGTTCATCGAGTTCGGCGTGGAACTGGGCCGTGGCAGCACCTTCCCGGGCAATGACCGCAACCGCAACGGCGTCGGCTCAACCGCGCTGCTGGCGCACCTGGGCGACGACATCGGCGCGTCGGCGAGCTACCGTGCCGGCCTGTCCTACCTGCGCACGGCGGCGGCGCAGCGCGGTTTTGCCGATGTCGATGGCAGCGGCGCTGCGGTGACCAACGGCTTCACCGGCAACTCGTCGACCTGGATTGCCGACGGCGTCTACAAGTGGTCGCCCAACGGCAATCCGGTGCAGACCAACCTGAAGCTGCAGGGCGAATATTTCCGCCGCACCGAACACGGCACGCTGGCGCAGGACATCGATGCGCCAGGTGCGACTTCGGCCTCGGGCAGCTACCGCGCGGCGCAGTCGGGCTGGTACCTGCAGGGCGTCTACCAGTTCACAGCCGGCTGGCGCGCCGGCCTGCGCTACGACCGGCTGCACGCCGGCAGCGGCGCGTTCGGCGCCGGCCTGGATGCGGCAAATTTCTCGCAACTGGCCGCCTACGATCCGCGCCGCGCCACTGTCATGCTCGACTATTCGCCGTCGGAATTCAGCCGCTTCCGCCTGCAGTTTGCCCAGGACCGCGCCCGTCCGCAGGCAACCGACAACCAGGTTTTCCTGCAATACATCATGAGTCTGGGCGCCCATGGCGCGCACACCTTCTAGGAGCCGCCGTGAAAAAATTCCTTCCCTTTATCCTCGCCCTGCCGTTGTGCCTGGCCGCCACCCAAGCCGTTGCTGCCATCAATGTGCTGGCCTGCGAGCCGGAATGGGCGGCGCTGGCAACCGAGATCGGCGGCGAGCGCGTCAAGGCCTCCAGCGCCACCACCGGGCTGCAGGACCCGCACCGCATCGAAGCGCGCCCCAGCCTGATCGCCCGCACCCGCAACGCCGACCTGCTGGCCTGCACCGGACTCGAACTCGAAGTCGGCTGGCTGCCGATCCTGCTGCAGCAATCCGGCAACGCGAAGATCGCCGCCGGCCAGCCAGGCAACTTCGAGGCCGGCAGCGTGGTGGCGCGCCTGGACGTGCCGAGCCGGCTCGACCGCAGCGACGGCGACGTGCATGCCGCCGGCAATCCGCACATACAGCAGGACCCGCGCAACATCCTCAAAATCGGCGAGGCATTGAGCCGGCGCCTGGCGGCGCTCGATCCGGCCGGCGCGTCCTACTACCAGTCGCGCTACGCCGGCTTTGCCAGCCGCTGGACCGCAGCCATGCAGAAATGGGAGCAGCAGTTAGCGCCTTTGAAAGGCACGGCAATCGTCGAGCATCACAAGAACATGGAATACCTGATGCAATGGGTTGGCCTGAAACAGGTCGGCACGCTGGAGCCGAAACCCGGCGTCGAGCCGAGCGCCGCGCATTTGAACGAACTGCTTGGCCAGTTGCAGAAGCAACCGGCGAGAATGGTGATCCGGGCGGCCTACCAGGATGGCCGCGCCTCGGAGTGGCTGGCGCAGCATGCGAAGATTCCCGCCGTCGTGCTGCCGTTCACGGTCGGTGGCGACGAGCAGGCCAAGGACCTGTTTTCCCTGTTCGACGATACGGTGGCGCGCCTGCTGGAGGGCATCAAATGACGGTGCAGCCAAGCGACCTGATCATCGTGCTGCCGGCGCTGGCGGCGGGCATCCTGGTGCTGGCAACGCACGTGCCGCTGGGCGCCCAGGTACTGAAGCGCGGCATCGTCTTCATCGACCTGGCGATCGCGCAGATTGCCGCGGTTGGTGTCATCTTCGCCGGCATGGGCGAACTCGACCCGCAGGGCTGGATGGTGCAGGCCGCCGCCGGCGTGGCGGCAATGCTGGGCGCCTTCCTGCTGACCTGGACCGAGAAACGCTGGCCCGAGGTGCAGGAAGCGCAGATCGGCGTGCTGTTCATCCTGGCGGCCACCGGCGGCCTGCTGCTGCTGGCACATAATCCGCACGGCGGCGAGCACCTGCGCGACCTGCTGGCCGGCCAGATCCTCTGGGTGCGCTTCGACCAGCTGCTGTTTCCAGCCATCGCAGCCGCGCTCATCATCGCCTTGCTGCTGGTGGCCGGCGAGCGCATCGGCCGGCTCGGTTTTTACCTGGTGTTTGCGCTGGCCGTGACGGTGTCGGTGCAGCTGGTCGGCGTCTACCTGGTCTTCGCCAGCCTGATCGTACCCAGCCTGGGCGTGCGCAATTATGTACCGGCGCGCCGGCTGCCGCTTGCCTACGGCATCGGCATCGGCGGCTATGCTGCCGGGCTGGTGCTGTCGACGCTTTTCGACCTGCCGTCGGGTGCGCTGATCGTCTGGTGCCTGGCTGCGCTGGCAATCGGCGCGCATGCGGCGGGACCGGCACGTCCGGTCGCACCGGGCTGAAGCGGCACCGCTGCCGGCCATGCATCCGGGCGCATGGCCGGCAGCCGTTCGCGTCTACAATGCTGCAATGCCGCAGTGCTGTACTGCAGCCCGTCCTTTCCTTACTTTGAGTGGTATTACATGGCGCAACCGCATTCCCACGCCGATGGAAGACATCCGGCCCCCTCCCCCGACGCCAGCACGGCAGCCCACCTGCCCCATGCACACGATCACGGCGACCATGCAGGGCATGACCATGGCGAACATGGACACGAAGGGCACGCACACGACGGGCACGGTCATGACACCGCACACGGCCATTCCCATGCGCACGGCCATGGCCACAGTCATGGCCACGGCCACGCCCATGCACCGAAAAATTTCGGCACCGCCTTCGCCGTCGGCATCGCCTTAAATACCGGCTTCGTGATTGCCGAGGTGGTGTACGGCCTGCTGGCCAATTCCCTGGCGCTGCTGGCCGACGCCGGCCACAATCTCTCGGATGTGCTCGGCCTGCTCCTGGCGTGGGGCGCCAGCGTGCTGGCACGCCGCCTGCCGTCGTCGCGCTTTACCTACGGCCTGCGCAGCACCTCGATTCTGGCAGCGCTCGTCAATGCGGTACTGCTGCTGACGGTCACCGGCGGCATCGCATGGGAAGCCATCGGCCGCTTCGGCCAGCCGGGCAATGTGCAGAGCATGACGGTGATCGTCATTGCCGCCATCGGCGTGGTCATCAATACGGCGACTGCGCTCATGTTCATGCGCGGCGGCGATGACGACCTGAACATTCGCGGCGCTTTTCTCCACATGGCGGGCGACGCACTCATTTCGCTGGGCGTGGTCGCTGCAGGCGTGGTCATCATGTACACCGGCTGGGTCTGGCTCGACCCGGCAGTCAGCCTGGTGATTGCCCTGTTGATCGTGCTGGGCACCTGGGGCTTGCTGCGCGACTCAGTGCAATTGGCACTGCAAGCGGTGCCGCAGGGCATGCCGGCCGAAAAGGTGCGCGCCTACCTGCAATCACTGCCCGGCGTGACGGCAATCCATGACCTGCACATCTGGGGCATGAGCACGACCGAGACCGCGCTGACCGTGCACCTGGTGATGCCGTCCGGCTTTCCCGGCGATGTCTTCAACTGCGCCGTGGCGGACGCGCTGCAGAGCCGTTTTTCGATCGGCCATGCAACCATCCAGGTCGAGACCGGCGACCTTGCGGCGCCCTGCAAACTGGCGCCGGACCACGTCGTCTAGAAAAATCCGGAGACCGGGCCGAATGCCGCCGGCGGCATTCGACGCTGCTACCGGCGCGGTTTGCGGCCGTCGTTCAGATCAGCGCGCGGTCGACCAGCTCCTGCTTCACGTAGGCATAGAACACCGGTGCCGCAATCAGACCGGGCAGGCCGAAAACGGTTTCCATGACCAGTATCGCCACCAGCAATTCCCACGGCCGCGCCTGGATCCGGGCGCCGATGATGCGCGCGTTGAGAAAATATTCGAGCTTGTGCACCACCATCATGAAGAACAGGGAAATCGCAGCGATCTGCAACGAGATCGACAGGGCGACCACCACCAGGATCGAATTCGAAATCAGGTTGCCAGCCACCGGAATCATGCCGGCAAAGAAGGTGATGACGATCAGGCTCTTCGTCAGCGGCAGCGAAATGCCGGCCAGCGGCAGCACCACCAGCAGATAGAACGCCATCAGCGCAGCGTTGATCGTCGCGATCTGCACCTGCGCAAACACGATGCGCTGGAATGCAGTGTGCAGGCGGTGCAGGCGCTCGCGCAAGGCAGCCGCCAGTGGCCGCTGCGCATGCGGTTCATCCGTGGAATCGTGCAACGCCACCAGCGCGCCGATGATCATGCCCAGCAGCAGGTGGAGCGCCACGCGGCCGGCCTGTTCGCCGACCGATTTTGCTTCCACCGAATGCGAGCGCAGCCATTCGCTGACCATCAGCCGCATCTGGTCTACGTTTTCCGGCAAGTGGTCCTTCATCCAGTCGGGAATCTGGTCACGGGAATTTTCGAGGATATCGGCCATGCGTCGCAGCAACCGGTGCAGGCTGCCGGCGTCGCTCTGGAAAAAAACGATGGCACCATAGATCGCAGCCGCCAGCGCAGTGACGATGATCGCGCTCAGGGCGGCGATTGCAAGGATGCGGGCGCGCCGGCTGTCGATGCGCTTGCCCAGCCGCGGCGCGATCAGGTGCACCAGCGAATACACCAGCAGGCCCGACAGCAGCGCCACCATCATGCCTTTCAGCAGCACCACGAGCAGCGCGATGCCGGCCAGGACATAGGAAGCGATATCGACTGGGCTGAGCGTGCCAGGACGGTTGGGAAGGGTATCGACGAGTGGCTCCCGAAATCGCTGCAGCCGGTACGGCCCGATTGCAGCATGTTGATTCATGGTACCGAAAAACCGCAGGGTTTGGCAAACCCTGCCCTTCTTTCAGCGTTGGCCCCTGCGGCAAAAAGGCCGCAAAAGCGGCCCTTGTCACATTGCGAAACCGTACGGTTCCTGCCTAGTCCTTCAATCCATCGAGCAGTGCGGCCATGTCGTCGGCATGTTCTTCTTCCACGGCGAGGATGTCGACCAGGATGCGGCGGGTGGTCGGATCGTCCTGCCCGAGAAAGGCGATCATTTCCCGATAGCTCTCGATGGCGATGCGTTCGGCGATCAGGTCTTCCTTGATCATTTCCCGCAGCGTCGTGCCGGCAACGTATTCGGCATGACTGCGTGCGGCCAGGCCATCCGGCGAAAAATTCGGCTCGCCCTGCAACTGCACGATGCGCTTGGCGAGCCGGTCTGCATGATCCATTTCCTGGCCGGCATGCTCGAGAAATTCCGCCGCCACCGGTTCGGAGTGAATGCCGGACGCCATGAAGTAATGGCGCTTGTAACGCAACACGCACACCAGTTCGGTTGCCAGGGCGCCATTGAGCATCTCGATGACGGCCTCCCGGTTGGCCGCATAGCCTTCGGTGACGGCGCCTTCCTCGATATGCTGGCGGGCGCGCTGGCGCAGGAGGGCAACGTCGGTCATTTTCGGCCGCTGCTGCGGCGCGGTTGCCGTTGAGGGAAATTCATTCATGACGGGGCTCCTGAAAACCATGATGCTGGAACAATCGCCCGCAAACGTCTGTCTGCCGGCGCACACAGCGCAGCGCACCCGACCTTTGGCACCGGCCTTACCAGCGCGCCAGATCGCGCTGCCGCGTCATGATGCCCGCTGGCGCCGCATCGTCTGGCGACCGGTCCTTGACCACGGCGGCAGTGTACCGTGCGGCAAACGCGGCCTTGGTCATGCCGATGCGATGTCGCAGCAGCTGTCGTATCAGATCCTGGCAATGCCGCACGAGCGCCGGGAACCGCGCATCGGCAGGATGCAGTCCGAGGCGCAACAGCGGCACCTGCGCATCGTTCCCGTGCCGCCTTGCGTACACCGAATTGGCTTGCTGCGACAGCCAGCGGCCGGCCGGGTTGCGTGCGCTGTAGAACAGGCTCGGGGCGCGCAGGACGCGTCGCTGCTGCAGGAGATGAAAACCGTTCAACGTAGTCGTATAGTGCAATGGAAACGCCGCCAGGGCCTCCATCGCTCCCGGCCCCAGCAACCAGGCTGGCGCGACGAAACCCGCGACCGGCCAGCCGCGCTGGCTGAACCAGTCCAGGCCCTGGGAAATCCGCCAGCGCGCTTCGTCCGTACTGATTGCCGCAAATTCTCCTTCGCCGGTGGTCCAGACGCGCCGCAGGAAGCGTTCACGCCAGCGCCGTGGCGGCGCCGCCTCGTCGAGGTGGCACAGGCCGTGCAGGGCCAGCTCGTCGCCGGCTGCCAGCCGCGCCCGCAGCTGGCGTTCGTAGAACGCGGGGTCGGCGACGGCAAGCCGATGATAGTGCGGCACCACCAGCAGCGTTAATGGTATCGGCGCGACCGCCCGCACGGCTTCGATGAGGCGCATGCAAAGCGGCCACGTCTGGGGCGCCACGTCATGTATCGACACGCACAGCGCCGCCGGCATGGCGCCCGGCTCATTCGCATGCATGGGCGACCCGGGCTGCCAGTTCGGCGCGCTGCTTGCCTGCAAAGAGGCAGCCGTAATGCGCCATGATCTGGGGCAGTATGCGGCTCCAGTCATAACGCCTCACGACGCTTGCGCGCGCCTGCCAGCCAAGTGCTGCCAGATCCCGGGAAAACAGCATGCGGATGCCTTCCGCAAGCGCCCTGCTGCTGCCGGGCGCCACCAGCAGGCCGTTGTGCCGGTCGACCAGTTCCGAAACGCCGCCGGCATCGACGCCCAGTACCGGTATGCCGCAGGCCATTGCCTCCAACACCACCAGGCCAAAGGTCTCCTGGTCGCCCGGATGCACCAGCAGGTCGCAGCCGCCGATCAGGCCGGCAAGGACGCGGGTCTCTTTCTGGAACGGCAGACTGGTAATCTGCGGCGATGACTGCAACGTGTCGCCGCTGCCGATGAGCAGCAGATGATAGGGAGGACCGAGCGCATGCACGGCGTCGATGAGCAGCGGCAGCTTCTTTTCGCTGGTGAACCGGCCGGCATAGACCAGCAGCCGTGTCTCCGGCGCCAGCCCGAGGCGCGCGCGCATGCCGGCGTCGCGCAGATGCGGTGCGAACTGTGCGGTGTCCACCCCCAGTGGCTGATGAAAAACACGCTCGACGCCGATCTCGCGCAGGAACTGCGCCATGCGCCGGCTCGGCGCCAGCACCAGGTCGAAATGCCGGTAGACCGTGCGCAGGTAAGCCTGCGCCGCATGCCGTGCAAGGGTGCCGAACCGGTGTCCCAGGATGCGCGGCATGTCCGAATGATAGAAGGCCACGATCGGCGTGCCTGCAGCGCGCTTGTTACGCGCCGCAGCCCAGGCGAAGTGATAGGGGTCGCCGACCTCGATCAAGCTCGGGCGCAACCGGTCGAGCGTGCGCACGGTCGCGGCGATCGAGCGCGGCACGCGGTAGCCGCTGATCGAAGGCACGGGCGCGCTCGGCACCGCGATGAAATCGCCATCGTCGGCCACGCGCAGGGCCGATGCCACCAGCGAATGGCGGATCTGCGGACGCTGCGCCAGCCAGCGCGCCTTGGCCGCCAGGTAGGTGCGAACGCCGCCACCCTCCATCGCATAAAACATGGTCATGTCGACTAGATGCACGCTGGCCGCTACCGTAGTGAAGGTTCATCGACGTTAACCGCGCCGAATACTTTTGCCTTGAGAAGGCTCAATCGTCGATGCGTGGCAGCCAGGCCCGGTGCGCCAACCTGATGCCAGCCTGACGCCAGCTTTGTAGTCGGCCCAGTCGCCCGTCACGTCGATGTCCTGAAGATTTCGGGTCGCGCTCCTTCGGCCTCCATCTTGTTTTTTCTTAACGGCCGCAGTTTTCTTTAAAAGGAAGATACAAGCTGTCTTTCAAAAAAAGGAAAATCATCATGTTCAGAACAAACAACGAGCGCACCAGGACCGGGGCGAACAACGCCAGTGCATCGAGTACATCGCGTGCAGCCGCGCAGCCACAGCCGGCTGCGGCGGCTTCGCCGGCCGCACTGGAAGCAGCCCGCACGGTCGGCCGCTCCAACCCGGCGCTGGTCGATCTGCAGCACATGCGCCGCGGCCTGTCGCCATTGCAGGATGGCATTGTCGACAGCGTCGCGCAATTCTACGCAGACAGCGCAGCGCCGAAGTCGAACAGGGAACTTGGTTTCAGCGGCAGTGCGGAAGCGGTCAGCAACATGACCGGCGACCATGCCAGGACGCTGGAACGGCGCGCCAGTTTTTTGCTCAACAGCGAAGCAATGGACGCACTGCATCCGCTGCTTGCAAACGTCGCGCGCGATGCCGGCATTCTCGGGCATTCGGTGACGACCATGGCCGTCAATGCGGTTGCCACCAGCGTCAAGAGTCAGACGGAACTGGTCAAGGCGGTTGCATTGAAGCAGGCGCAGGATGGCGAGCGCGTTTGTCCGATGACCCTTCAACCGGCGCATTTTCAACGCATGCTCGACGAGAACGCAAGCAGGCTCGCGCAAGTCGTCGAGGCCTGCCGCCTGCCGGTGGCAGCACGTGAGAGGACCCTCAAGCCGCTGCTCGAGCAACTCGCAATGTGCTATTTCCAGCATGCCGAAACTTCGTCAGGCGCGGGCGACTCGGGGCCGCACAACGTCGTCGTCACGATGAGCGACCAGGGGCAGAGCCATGCCGAGGTCAGCGCAGAAGGGACGAAGACGGCACGCCTGGCCATTGACAGCGCCGGCATCGACCGTCTCTGCAATGCGCCGCTGCCGGCTGCCGACGCATGCGAGGATTACGAGACGATTTTCAGGGCCCACCTGCTGCAAGGCTTTCAAAACCATTCGCCGGACCAGAAGCGCGCCGCGCTGTACCTGCAGCTACTCTGGAGTGAGGTAGGCACCGTGCAGGAAACGCTGGGCATGCGCTCGCGGGACAGGCCGCATCACGGCGCCGCGGCGCAGCGCGCAGCCGCGCGTGCTCATGAAGAAATGTACTATCCCGGCAACGAAGATTTCGGCGACCAGATCGGTTCCGAGAACGATATGCATACCCAGCGGCGCGCCGTTACCCACGGCATGGAAATTCTGCCTGACGTCGACTTTTCGTTCAAGGAGCGGTTCGGCGCATCGATGCTGACCGATCCGCGCATACGCGATTGGACGCAGTCGACCGCCTATCCGTTCGACCTGCGCATGCTGCGCCAACCAAGCAGTCGCCTGCTGCTGCAGTCGATACCGATTACCGGCACTGCGCTGCTGCAGACACCGGCGTTTCGGTCGCCCGGGTCATCGGCGTGACGGCTGCAGGCAGTGTTCGGCGCCGGCGCTTGACCGCACGATGCGCCTAACCTGCAGCCGGCGCCATGGCAGCGCCGGCAAACAGCAGCAACCGGTTGTTTGCCGGCATTGCATGGTCAGCCTGCAGGTACCAGCCGTTTCGTGCGGCAAGCGACGTCATCGCCTCGATGTCGCGAATGCCGCGATGCGGTGCCTGCTGCCTGAGCGCTGCATCGAAGCGTGCATTGCCTTCGCTGGTGCAGGCGCCGTTGTAATTGAACGGCCCGTAGATGCAGAAAACGCCTGCTGGCTCGAGCACGCACGCAACGCCTGCCATCATGGTCTCGACCTGGGGCCAGGACATGATGTGACAGGTGTTGGCAGTGTAGACCGCGTCGAACCGGCGCTGGGGCCAGGCTGGCGCAGCCATGTCGAGCGCAATCGGCGCCAGCACGTTGCCCGGTTTGGCCGCGTCGATCCAGGCGTCGATGCCCGGATGGTTTTCCGCAAGATCGCTGGTCTGCCACTGCAGGTGCGGCAGATGGCTGCCGAAATGCACCGCATGCTGGCCGGTGCCGCTGCCGATTTCCAGCACGCTGCGACAGTGCCGCAACACGTTGCGAAGCACCGCCAGGATCGGCTCGCGATTGCGTTCGCAGGCTTCCGAAAAAGGTTTGTTCATTCAGGTCCCGGTTCAGCGTCGCCGGTGACGCCTGAAGAAATCCCACAGCAGTGCGCTCGCGTCCGGCCCGCGCGCCGCATTGTAACGCAGGCTGGCGTCGCCGCCGCTCCAGGCGTGGGCCAGGTGCGTGACCTCGCACAGACGCACCACCACCCTGCCCTGGTGCTTGTAGTCCGTCCTGCGCCAGGCGTCATTGGCAGCCCGCGCAGCACGCAGTACCGGCGTCTCGTGGGCAGTCGACGCCATCCGGTTGAGGATGCAGAACTGCTGTGCAAGCTGGCCGGCGTTGACCGGGCGCACGACCGGGTCCTGCCCGCCCTGCAGGATCAGGATCGGCATGACAGGAAAATCCGGCCGCTCCACCAGCAGCCGCGTTGCGGTTCGGCCGGCATCACGGCTACCGGCCCGCATGACGGTAAAAGCACTGAGGCGCGAGTCGGCCACGCCGTAGACCGGTCCGGAATGCGACGCCACGGCTGCGAACACGCGCGGATGCTGCACGGCGAGCGTTTGCGCCAATGCGGCACCGGCCGACAGCCCCGCCACGTACACGCGGCTGCGATCGAAACCGTTGAGCGCGGCGACTTTTTCCAGCATGCCGGCCACCAGCGCAACTTCGTCGCCGCCATGCTGCAGGCTGCGCTTGTACCAGGGCCAGCAGCGCTGGGCATGTGCGCTGGCCGACTGTTGCGGATACAGCACCGCAAAACCATGGCGTGCCGCCAGCTGGTTCATCCGCGTGCCGCCGGCAAAATCCTCTGCGGTCTGGTCGCAGCCATGCAGCATCACCAGAAGCGGCACCTGCCCGGGCGCCGCACTGGCGCTGGCAATGCCGTGCGCGCTTGCATGCGGCACATACAACCAGTAAGTCATCCGTCGACGCCTGCCGCGCGAATCCGCGAGAGGCGAGACATGATAGCCACGCGACCAGCTTCCGCCGCTGTCGAGCCGCGTGGCGGCTGCTGCGATGCCGGCAGCCATGCTGGCCCCGGAACCGCTACGTGCCGCGGTTGGCGTGCCGGCGCCGGCCTGGACGGTTTCGGCACGCTTTGCCGACGCTGCACGCCGGCGCGGCGCGGTACGCGGCTTTTTCACCGCAGGCATCAGACTTTTGACCAGCTTTTTCTGCAGCTTCTTTTGCTCTACGACCTGTACTTTCGCCAGGCGCCTGGCACTCTTGAGCCACAGCTTGCCGAAGGTTTTCAAGATTGTCATCGTCGCTGCATGGAATTCCTGCCCCGGTCAGTGATCCTTCTTGCCGCCGGGTGGAGCAGCAGACCTGTCCGGTACGATCTTCGTGATGTTCGAAACCGCCACCGGGTCACTGGCCGGAAAAGTCATTTCGATGGCGTTGTCGAGCGAGCGGTCCTCGCTGTCGATCACCTTTGACGAACTGGCTTGCGCCGGCAGTTCCGCCACCGGATCGCTGGCGGGAAAGGTATCTTCAACGGCGGCGTCGAGCAGGGATTCCTCGCGCTGTGCGGCCGCGCCGCGCTGCTCCAGGTGGGCGGCCTTTTGCCTGGAGGCGGAAGCGACGCCGGGCTTGTCGTTCAGATGATTGTGATTCTTCGTCATGATGTTCTCCTGCGAGCGTAAATACACCGCACTGCACTATCGCATCGTCGACCTTTGCGCCGCTGTACGGTAGGCAGCATTTGGGTGGCGTCGTCGGCTGCGCCCAAGGCGCAATACCTTGCCGTGATTGCCGCAGCAGGCATCGATTGAGTCGCTTACGTAACCGACTGCGCCAGCCGGATTGCCACGGCGGGGGCGGCTGCCAGACCGGATGACGCCGGTGCCGTCGCTGCGGCCACTGCCGCGCCCGCCTGCTGCGATGCCGGCTCGCATGGTGCGCCGGCCGGCGGTTTCGGAACATGCACCCGGATCGTGGTGCCGCCGCCGGGGGTGCTCGAAAAGCTGACGCTGCCGCCGAGATAGGCGGCCCGCTCCCGCATGCCGCGCAGGCCGTGGGTATGCAGCATGCCGGCGCAGTTGTCCGGCAGGCCGACGCCATCGTCGCGTATCGTCAGGTCGATTGCTTCGTCGGTATCGTCGAGAATCACCGCGACATTGCTGGCCTTCGCATGCTTGGCGATATTGTTCAGGGCTTCCTGCACCATGCGAAACAGCGCGATGTCGATTGCGGCGCCATAGAGCACCTCCTCGTCCGGTATGCTGATCTTGCAACTGACGCCCGCATAGTCGGCAAATTCCTGTACCTGTTCGGCAATCGCGATCTTGATGCCGAATACATCGAGCTTGTCGGGCCGCAGACCCTGCTGGATGCGCCGCGTGGTCGTGACGATCGACGCCAGCAGGCTGTTGATCTGGACGATGCGCTCGTCGGGATGCCGCTCCGGCGCGATCTGCTGGAACAGCAGGCTCAGATGCATGCTCAGTGCCGTCAATGCGGAGCCGAGCTCGTCATGCAACTCGCGGGCGATTGCACGCTTTTCTTCTTCCCGGGTCGACTCCAGGTGGCCGATCAGTTCGCGTACCTCGGCAGTACGGGATGCCACCACGGCTTCGAGCTGGATTTCATGCGCACGCAACGCGTCCTCGATGCGCTTGCGCTCGGTGATGTCGGTGCTGATGCCGACGACGCCCAGCAGCTCGCCACGGTAGCCAAGCCACGGTGCCTTGGTCGAATAAAAGGTTCGCACGCCCGCTGCCAGATGCAATGACTCTTCGACACCCAGGGCACGCCCGGCTTGCATCACGGCGCAGTCGCTGGCCAGCACCATGGCGGCATCGTCAGGATCGGCCAGGACGTCGGCCGCGGTGCGGCCGACGATCTCCTGCACATTCTTGCCCAGCACTGCGGCCAGGGCTGGATTGGCAAGGATGAAGCGACCTTCCCGGTCGCGGATGAAAATGCCGTCCGGCGTGTTGTCGCTGACCGCCCGCAGCAATGCGCTGGTTTCGAACAGGGCGGCCTCGCCCTCGCGTCGCACCGCATGCTCGCGGTTGAGCAGCATCGCGGCGCGCCAGAGCAGGCTCATGCCGGTGACGATCAACGCCGCTGTCATGGCCAGGCCCGTCAGCAAGCGGTCCTGTTGCTGTGCCAGGGATTGGGCCGTATCGTGTGGCCACCAGAGCGCCAGCATGACGCCGGAGAGCATGATGCACAGCGCAATCGAGATCGCGGCGCCGACCATGAAACGATCAGACCGACATGCGCTTTCCTGCATCATATTGAGTTCCCGTAGAGACAGTGTGCAGCGCTTGAAGCCTGCGCGATATCGGCTTTACGGCCGCCGGATGCCGGATGCCGGCACAAAGGGATCGGCTGCAGCGATTCGCACAAGGTCGTCGGCACACTTGCAGCGTCGCGACCGGCACCCTGGCGCATCGTTAACCTAGAGACAATTGGAGCTTGGTAAGGTTCCGGGAATCCGACAGACGTTCCCTACCCGGCTCGAAGGAAACCATGTGGTCTTTGGACATAACGATAAGCCGCCATTTTGTGGAACCACAAACTACCTCTGCAGCTCAAACAAGCGCGCTAAAAAAAGTGCCACATCGTTGACTGACCGACGAGCCGCTTGCCGCTGATCGGGCAGGCAGCAACGGCACGGCTTTTTGCTGCAACCGACCGCATTGAATTTCCAAGGAGAGAGCAATGAATTTCATTATCTGGATCGTTATTGGCGGCATTCTCGGCTGGCTGGCCAGCATGGTCATGAAAACCAACGCACAGCAGGGCCTGTTCCTCAATATCATCGTCGGTATCGTCGGCGCGTTGCTCGGCGGTTGGTTGCTTGCTCCACTGTTTGGCACCGGTACCATCAATCAGAACGACTTCAGCATCGGCTCTCTGCTGGTATCGTTTCTGGGCGCGATCATCCTGCTGGCGATCGTCAATCTCCTGCGACGCGGCACGACGCGCTAGGGCGGCGAGAGCCGCCCGTTTTTCGGGAAAAAATGGAGCCGCGGCGCCTGCATGCCGCGGCTCGCTTTCAGCGGTAAGTCACTGCATGCGCATCGCCGAGTGCTTCGAGATGGGCATAATTATTCAAATAACCCAAGGTCAGCAACGATGCGTCGGCCTGCTCCGATGGCGCTGCATTTGCAGCATCGGCGCGATGATACAGCTTGGTCACGCCACTGTTGACCAGCGTCCAGTTCAACGCAAACACCTGCGGGTCAGGCATGCGCAACACATGCTGGCACAGCGTGGCGATCGTGCCGCCGGAGGTGAAGACGATTGCGGTCTGTGAAGCGCCGGCGCTGGCGACCAACCGGTGCAGCGCAGCGATGCAACGCTGCCGGAACAGCGGCCAGGGTTCGCGATACTCGGCATCGTGCGCGCCACCCATCCAGCGGGCCATCGCATCCTGGAAAATCTGCTGGAATACCCGGCTGCCGTTTTCGGTTCCAGCAAGAAAGCGGCGCACCTCGCCCGGCTCGGCAAAGTCGGGCCGCTGGCGGTGCAGGATTTCATCGTGATCGTATTCATTGAACCCGCCATCGGCATGCCAGGCTTCCGGCGCCGGTGCACCGGCGAGTTGCGCAAGGCAGGCAACTGCGCTCTGATGGTGGCGCGCCATGGTGCCGGTCACGACCCGATCGAGTCGTTGCCCGCGTTGCGCCAGCCACTGTCCGAGCAGGCCGGCCTGGTCTTGTCCACGCTCGGACAGCTGATCGTAGTTGCTGCTGCCAAAAGAAGCCTGGCCATGCCGCACCAGTAATATCTGTCCCATGATGATTGCCGCATTCGCTAGTGTATCGGCCTGCGATGATAGCGCATTGCAGCCTGGAGGCAACGCGCTAGCGGTCGGGGTGCGTCATCTCGCGCGGCACGACCCAGCGCGCGAAATCGGCGTCGCTCACCAGGCCGAGTGCCAGTGCCGCGGCCTTCAGGGTCATGCCCTCGTGCAGCGCATGCTTGGCGATCCTGGCCGCATTGTCGTAGCCGATGTGTGGCGCCAGCGCCGTCACGAGCATGAGCGAGCGTTCCATCAGGTCGGCGATGCGCCCTTCGTCGGCCTCGATTCCCTGCGCGCAATGGACATCAAAACCGGCGATGCCGTCAGCGAGCAGGCGCACGCTCTGCAGGAACGCATGTGCAATGAGCGGCTTGAAGACATTGAGCTCGAAGTTGCCCGAGGCGCCGCCGAAGGTGATGGCAACATCGTTACCGAACACCTGGCAGCACAGCATGGTCATGGCTTCGCACTGGGTAGGATTGACCTTGCCGGGCATGATGGAGCTGCCGGGCTCGTTTTCCGGAATGCGGATCTCGCCCAGGCCGGAGCGTGGCCCCGAGGCCAGCCAGCGGATATCGTTGGCAATCTTCATCAGTGCGGTGGCCAGCGTCTTCAGGGCGCCATGGGCGGCGACCATGGCATCGTGGGCGGCAAGTGCGGCGAACTTGTTGGCTGCGCTGCGAAACGGCAGGCCGCAGCGCTGCGCCAGTTCCTGCGCCACCCGTTCGCCGAATTGCGCATGCGTGTTCAAACCCGTTCCCACTGCCGTGCCGCCGATGGCCAGTTCCTGCAGCGGCACCAGCGCCGCGGCCAGCGCCGCCCGCGCATGGGCGAGCTGGGCGACATACCCCGAAAACTCCTGGCCGAGCGTGATCGGCGTCGCATCCTGCAGGTGGGTGCGGCCGATCTTGACGATATGGTCGAAGGCGCGCGCTTTCGCATGCAGGGTCGATTCGAGCGCGCCCAGTGCCGGCATCAGGTGCGTCGCAATGCCCAGCACGGCGGCCACGTGCATTGCCGTCGGAAAGACGTCGTTGGACGACTGGCCGCGGTTGACGTCGTCGTTCGGATGCAGCAGGCGGGTGTCGCCGCGCGCGCCACCCAGGCGTTCGGAGGCGCGGTTTGCCAGCACCTCGTTCATGTTCATGTTGGTCTGCGTGCCGGAGCCGGTCTGCCAGACCGAAAGCGGAAACTGGTCGTCGTGCCGGCCGCTGATGACCTCGTCGGCCGCCTCGATGATCGCCCCCGCCTTGGCAGCGTCGAGCCGGCCGAGGTCGCGGTTGACGACGGCGCAGGCGCGCTTGACGGTGGCCAGCGCGGCAATCAGTTCGACCGGCATGCGTTCGGTCGAGATATTGAAGTGCTGCAGCGAGCGCTGGGTCTGCGCGCCCCACAGCCGGCTTGCCTCGACCTCGATGCCGCCGAAGGAATCGTGTTCAGTGCGGTTGGTTGCCATGATGGTCCCGGGTTGTCTGCATCAGGTGCCCAGCGTACCGCATGCAGGCGATTGCGTGCGGCGCCTGCGCAAGCCGGACCACACGATCAATCAGGAGGCGCGGCGGGCGCGCATGCGAGGCGGCTGCACGTTGCAGCCTGCAATGCCTGGCACGGGCCCGCAGTGCTTCCTAGATTTTTGCATCCGGCTCCGGCAGCAGGCAAGCGCGAATCACCTGCAGGTCATTGTCACGCGCGAAATCCATGACGAAATGATAGGCAAGGGGTTGCACGGCGCGCAAGGCTTCGTCAACCACGACGCTTTTTATGCCGCCCAGTACGGTTGGCCGGACGTAGGGCGAGTACAGCAGGTGCGCATTGCGACCGGCATAGCCTTCAGGACGGAAGCACGACATGGCGCCGCACAGGCGTTCGGCCCAGTCGCTCGGCCGAAACGGCTGGCCGGCGCTGGTCATGCCCTGGATGATGCACTCGCCCGCCGGCGCCTGCGCCGCAGGGCTGTGCGACGCCGCCGCCATGGCAATTGGACCATTCAAAGGGACAGTATCGGGTTCGGCCATGTGATCGGCTAAAGACAACGTTGGCAGCGTGCGCGGCGTGGCGACCCACCGTTTTGTGGCGCGTCGCACTTTTCAATCTTCGGTATTATATCTTATAGAAGACTTGATATTGCGCGGCGCAGCATTTTTGAGTGGCGCGAGCGCAACTGGCACAATCGTCACAACCGGCGCAACCGCGACCAGTACTTCGCCGGCCCCTTCGGGGTCCGGGCAGGTCCGGGCAGGCGATCCTAGCCCAGCCAGACCGCCGTCGACAGTAGCAGCAACAACAGCATCCACAGCAGCAGCGCCCGCCAGACCAGGCCGACCGTGCTCTGCAATGCCCGCGCCGTGGCTTCCTCGCCGAGCGGCTCCTCGGCCTCGCCTGCACCGGTTTCCAGCACGGCGGCATCGGTGAGGATGATGTCGGCAGTCGTCTGCGCAGCCGTGCCCAGCCGCACGCCCATGGCACCGCTGCCGGCGCACAGGATGATGCCGACCGCCTCGTCCTGCCAGCGTGCGGCGAAATTACGCCAGGCGTAGATCGCATCCTCGAAGTTGCCGACGATTGCAAAGGCCACCGCCGTCAGGCGTACCGGCAGCCAATCGATCCAGTAAAAGGCGCGCGCGGCAAAAAGGCCGAATGCTTCATTGCGCAAGTCGTCCGGTTCATTCCATGCGCGCGCCAGGTATTCGGCCACCCGGTAGAGCACCGCGCCGGCTGGCCCGAGCGGCAAGACGAACCAGAAGAACACGCCAAACACATTGCGGTGGGTGGTGACGAGCGCCTTTTCCACCGCCAGGCGGGCAATGTCGGCCGTGTCCAGCGCAGCCGTGTCGCTGCCGGTCCACTGCGCCAGGAGGCTACGCGCGGTCGCGTCGTCGCCGGCATTGAGCGCCAGCTGGATCGAGGTGAAATAATGACTGTAGTGGCGAAAGCCGAGCGTGAGGTACAGGATCGCTATGTTCCACAACAGCGCCAGCAGCGGGCTGACGCGCACGCACAGCCAGTACACCAGGACCGTCGGCAGCATCAGGACGGCAGCTGTCAGGCTCCACGCAAGCCGGCCGTCGCTGGCATTGCCGGCGTTGAACCAGCCTTCCATGCGCCTGCCGAATCCCTTGATGGCGGCATACACCGGATTGTCGGCGCGCAGTGGCTGGAACTGTTCGGCAAGCAGCGCGAGGAGAATCGAGAGAAAGGTCATCTGGCGCCTTGTGATACGGTCAGCCCAGACAATACCCCAGAGAACTATGAGAATCAAACGCTGGATGCGCCCCACCGGGTTTCCAGCCACAGGCATCGGAGCAGAGTTGGCAATGCTGCATGCGTGATGCGTATCGATGCGGGCCGCAGCGCAAGGCGCAGGGAGTGCCGTGTGGCGGGCCAGACAGGCGCGCGGCAACGCGGCAATACGGTTCGAAGTGGTGCGTAGCGCGTGTGCGCCATTGCGAAATCTGCCCCTAGGCCCGCAAAAAATGAAACAGATTGCGCAACATGCCGGCAGTCGCACCCCAGATGAAGAATCGCTCGTACGGCATTGCGTAAAAACTGCGCCGGCCGCGGCCATTGGGAAACTCCGCGCTGCGGCGCTGATGGTTGGCGCCATCCATCAGGAAATGCAACGGCACCTCGAAGATTTCGGCGACCTCGCCCGGATCGGGATGCAGGGAAAACGGCGGATGCACCAGCGCCACCACTGGCGTGACGTGGTAACCGGTGCCGGTCAGATAATCGGGCAAGGTGCCCAGCACTTCGACATGGCGGCGGTCGAGACCGACTTCTTCTTCGGTTTCGCGCAGCGCGGTCTCGATGGGCGAGGCGTCGTGCACTTCCTGGCGTCCGCCCGGGAAGCTTACCTGGCCCGCATGGTCGGTCAGGTGGGCGGTGCGCTGCGTAAACAGCAGCGTCAGGCCCGTCTCGCGCGCCACCAGTGGCAGCAGGACCGAGGCCGGCGTCAGTACCGCGCCTTCGCCCCGCATGAACTGCTCGGCGCTGGTTTCCGGCTGCCACGAGGGCTGCGCCGCAAACCGCTCGCGCAACGCCTGCGTCGTCAGCCGCTCCTGGGCAACCGGCGGCTCACCGCCGAGGGAATCGACCGGCAGCAGTGCCGGATCAAATGACAGTTTGGACACGCGGAATCCTGAAACGTGAAGACATGTGAAAGGCCTAAAGGCTCTGGCAATAAAAAAAGGCACCCTGGGGCGAGCCGTTTCCTTAATCTGTTGAAATCCCCGCCCGCAGGCCAGAAATTGGCCTGCGGTGTTGAGAATCGCTTAAAACTGGACCACGGTTTTCATCTAAAACTGACCCACCCTATTTGCGCGTAGATTACACCGCGTCTGTGGATAAGTCTTCTGGTCTGGTTCCTGGATCTCCTTTCTTTGCTGGTTTTTTGGTAGATGATTTG
>JANXSS010000305.1 GCA_025356535.1 Herminiimonas sp. | reverse complement strand
GCTGCCGAACAGGGTCGGCTCGGCCGGTGCCGGCAGGGGCTTGACGGCCGCCTTGATCGCCGCCCAGGCAGGCGCGTCGAAGTCATGGAATTTCTCGAACGCGAAGGCGCGCTTCGCACCCGGCGGAATGCCGGCGATCATCTGGGCGGCCTCGATCAAAATCGTGCCCGAGCCGCACATCGGGTCGAGCAGCGGCACGCCGGGCTTCCAGCCGGCCACGCGCAACAGGCCCGCTGCAAGATTTTCGCGCAGCGGCGCCTCGCCGGTCTCGAGCCGCCAGCCGCGCTTGAAGAGGGCGTCGCCCGAGGTGTCCAGATAGAGCGTGAAGCTTCTTGCATCCAGGAAGCCGACGATGCGCATGTCGGGCGCCCTGGTATCGACCGAGGGACGCTCCTGGAACTGCTCGCGGAAACGGTCGCAGATCGCATCCTTGATCTTCAGCGTCGTGAATTCGAGGCTGCGCAGCGGCGACTTGATCGCCGTGACATCGATGCGGATCGTGTGATGCACGGCGAACCAGTCTTCCCACGGCTGGGCCAGCGCCAGGTCGTAGATATCGTTTTCATTGGCGTAGCTCGCATGGGCCATGCGCATGAGGATGCGGGAGGCGATGCGCGAATGCAGGTTCATCCGGTAGGCGTCGGCCAGGGTGCCGGAGCAGTGCACGCCGCCCGGCACCTGCAGGTGCACCGTCAGGGTCTCGTCAGGCTGGGCGATTTCGGTGAGTTCTTCAGCCAGTGCCGCTTCCAGGCCGCGCGGGCAGGGGCAGAAAAATGAATGCGGCGCAGGCTGCGTCGCCGGTTTTGCGTGAGTGACCATCGGAGACCTTTTATCCGTTATGAAGTGAAGCGTCGTGTGTTGCGCAGCAGCGTGCGGCTGCTGCCTGCCATCCGACGCCGATGGCAGCGTGTTTCAGTCCTGCTGCGATGCATGTGCCGCGCGCGCCCGTTTGCCGCGCGCGGCACGGCGTTCAAGCCGCCAGGGCGCGTTCGACAAAATCGAGCCGGTCCTGGCCCCAGAAGCCCTCGCCGTCAACCACGTACCACGGCGCGCCGAAGACGTTTGCGGCGATTGCCGCATCGGTATGGCCGTCGTACTCGGCCTGGATGGCAGGCGTGTCGGCAGATCTTACCAGCGCGGCGCCGTCCAGATCGAGTGCATTTGCCAGCGCTGCCAGGGTGTCGGTATCGGCAATGTTCTTTTCATCGGCCCAGACCGCCGCCATGATCGCGCCGGTCAGCGCCAGCGCGGTGTCGCTGCCGTGGGCGGTACGGGTGGCGATGATCAGGCGCGCGGCGGCATCGCCCGAGACCGGGAAGAACTTCGGCTGCAGGTTCATCGGCAGGCCCAGGAATTTTTGCCAGCGGGTCAGTTCGGTGTTGCGGTAGGCCTGGCGCTGCGGCGCGCGTTTTGCCAGCGGCAGGCCGCCGGAGAGGCTGAAGATCTTGCCGATGTCGCAGGGCCGTACCTCGACCTGGGCGCCGTATTGCTTGGCCAGCGCGACGAAGCGCGCATGGCCGAGATAGGCGTAAGGCGACTGCGGCGCGAAATAGTATTCACAGACTTTTGGCATTCGATCCTCCGGGAGTTCAACTGCGGGGTGTGGCTTCGGTTTCGATCGTTCAGAACGGCTTGACGATGACCAGCACGATGATGGCAAACAGCAGCAGCACCGGCACTTCGTTGAACCAGCGATACCAGACATGGCTGCGCTTGTTGCGGCCGTTCTCGAATTTTTTCAGCAGGCTGCCGCAGGCGTGGTGATAACCGATCACCAGGATCACCAGCGCCAGCTTCGCATGCAGCCAGCCGTTGCCGGGGCCGCGGCCGACGCCGTAGTACAGCCACAACAGCAGGCCGAAGACCAGGGCCGGCAGCATGATGATGGTGGTGAAGCGGTACAGCTTGCGCGCCATCGCCAAGAGGCGCGTGGTGGTGGTGGCATCGGTGCTGTAGGCCAGGTTGACGAAGATGCGGGGCAGGTAGAACAGGCCGGCGAACCAGGAAATGACGAACAGCAGGTGCAGCGATTTAATCCAGAGCATGGCGGGCCTGCGAGAAGGGAAAGCCTCGATTCTAGCGCAGTTGGGCAGCGCGGACGGCTGCTGCGGCCATCCGCGGCGGCAGGAGGCTACTTGCGCACTTCGCCGTGGCCGAAGACGATGTACTTCAGCGACGTCAGCCCGTCGAGGCCGACCGGGCCGCGCGCATGCAGCTTGTCGTTGGAAATGCCGATCTCGGCGCCCAGGCCGTATTCGAAGCCGTCGGCAAAGCGGGTCGATGCATTGGCGATGACGGAGGCCGAATCGACCTCGCGCATGAAGCGCAGGCAGTGCGAATAGTTCTCGCTGACGATGGCGTCGGTGTGGCGCGACGAATAGGTGTTGATGTGGCCGATCGCATCATCGAGACCGTCGACGATCTTCACCGCCAGGATCGGCGCCAGGTATTCGGCATGCCAGTCGGCCTCCTCGGCGTCGACCAGATGGGCGTAGCCGGCCAGCAGCGCGCGCGCCTCATGGTCGGCGCGCAGCTCGACCGATTCGGTGGCGTAGCGGCGCGCCAGTTCCGGCAGGATCCGCGGCGCGATCGCGCGCGCCACCAGGAGGGTTTCCATCGTGTTGCAGGTGCCGTAGCGGTGGCATTTCGCATTGAAGGCGATGTCGGCCGCCTTGGCCAGGTCGGCCTGGTCATCGATGTAGACATGGCAGATGCCGTCGAGATGCTTGATCATCGGCACCGTCGCCTCGGCCATCAGGCGCGCGATCAGGCCCTTGCCGCCGCGCGGCACGATGACGTCGACATACTGCGGCATGGTGATCAGGGCGCCGACGGCGGCGCGGTCGGTGGTGTCGACGATCTGCACCGCATGCGCCGGCAGGCCGGCTTCGCGCAAGCCTTCCTGGACGATGGCCGCAAGCGCCTGGTTGCAGTGCAGTGCCTCCGAGCCGCCGCGCAGGATGGTGGCATTGCCGCTCTTGATGCACAGGCCGGCGGCGTCCACCGTCACGTTCGGCCGGGCCTCGTAGATGATGCCGATGACGCCGAGCGGCACGCGCATCTGGCCGACCTGTATGCCGCTGGGCTGAAACTTCATGTTCGAGATTTCGCCGATCGGGTCCGGCAGCGCGGCGATCTGATGCAGGCCTTCGGCCATGACGGCGATGGCCTTGTCGGACAGCGACAGGCGGTCCAGCAGGGCCGGCGCCAGGCCGGCGGCGGCCGCTGCATCGAGGTCGCGCTGGTTGGCTTCGCGCAGCAGCGCGGCGTCGCGCAGGATCGCGTCGGCGATCAAAATCAGCGCCCGGTTCTTCGTTGCCGTGTCGGCACGGCTCATCGCCCTAGATGCGACGCGCGCATGTTCGCCGAGAGTGGTCATGTAGGCTTGGATTGTCATGGCTCGATTGTCGCTGATGTTTTGGAAAGACGCAAAAGCAGGCAAAAATCGGGGTCAGAGTCGAATTATTTTTCCGCAAATCGCACTCTGACCCCGATTTTTGCCGATTTTCTGGCCCCGATTATTTTGAGTCGGTGATCGTTTTCGCTATTTCCTGGCGTTGCCCTGGGCTATCGTCAGTCCGAGCTGCAGGATGCCATCCCAGGCGTCGCCGGCGAAGGCTTTGGCGCGCAGGCCCTTGATCATGCGGTCGACCTGGGCGGCGTCATGCAGCGCCTTTTCCAGCAGGGGCAGGGAGAGCCGGCGCAGGGCGTCCTCGATCGGGCGGACCTTGCTGCCGTAGACGCGGTATTCGGTGCAAAGCTGGGTGACGGAACGACCGGCGTCGACGCCGACACGAATCTTCAGCAGGGTGCGGATTTCATCGGCCATTGCCCACAGTACCAGCGGCAGCGCTTCGCCTTCGCCCTGCAGGCCGTCGACCATGCGCACCAGTCGCGTGGTGTCGCCGGCCAGCATGGCTTCGTTGAGCTTGAAGACGTCGAAGCGGGCGACATTGAGGACGGCGTCGTGTACCTGGGCCGCGTCGAGCTTGC
>JANXSS010000295.1 GCA_025356535.1 Herminiimonas sp. | reverse complement strand
TGGCTGCTCGAAGAGCTGGGCCTGGAATACGAGGTCAAGCGCTACGAGCGCGATCCGAAGACCATGCTGGCGCCGCCGGCGTTGCGCCAGGTCCATCCGCTGGGCAAGTCGCCGGTCATCACCGACGGCAGCGCCACGGTGGCCGAGTCCGGCGCCATCGTCGAATACCTGGTCGATAAATATGGCGACGGCCAGTTGAAGCCGGCCGCCGGCACGCCGCAGCGCCTGCGCTACACCTACTGGCTGCATTACGCCGAAGGCTCGCTGATGCCGCCGCTGCTGCTGAAACTGATCTTCGACAAGATCGAAAGCGCGCCGATGCCATTTTTCATCAAGCCGATTGCGCGGGCCATTTCCGGCAAGACCAAATCGGCTTTCATCATGCCGCAGTTGACGGCGCATCTCGATTACCTCGAAGCCGAACTGGCGAAAGACGACTGGTTCGCCGGCAGCCAGTTTTCTGCGGCCGACATACAGATGAGCTTTCCGCTGGAAGCGGCTGCTTCCCGTGGTGGACTCGACGCAAGGCGGCCGCGCCTGATGGATTTTCTGGCGCGTATCCATGCACGGCCGGACTACCGGCGCGCGCTGGAGCGCGGCGGCCCCTACGATTTCGCGAAGTAGGCCGCAGGCCTGGCCCGCCAATGAAAAAAGCGCATGGGAAATATCCGCATGCGCTTTCAGGTCGACCTTGCCGCCGGGTTTCGCCGACGTCTATGAATTCCCGCGTCGCATCATGTCGAAGAATTCGGCGTTGTTCTTGGTCGACTTCATCTTGTCCATGATGAACTCCATCGCTTCGATTTCATCCATGCTGTAGAGCAGCTTGCGCAGCACCCAGATCTTTTGCAGCTGGTCCGGCTTGATCAGCAATTCCTCGCGCCGGGTGCCCGACTTGTTGAGGTTAATTGCCGGATAGACGCGCTTCTCGGCCAGGCGGCGCTCCAGGTGCACTTCCATGTTGCCGGTGCCCTTGAATTCCTCGAAGATCACGTCGTCCATGCGGCTGCCGGTTTCGATCAGGGCGGTGGCGATGATGGTCAGCGAGCCGCCTTCCTCGATGTTGCGCGCCGCGCCGAAAAAGCGTTTCGGCCGCTGCAGCGCATTGGCGTCGACGCCACCGGTCAGGACCTTGCCCGAAGCCGGTATCACGGTGTTGTAGGCGCGCGCCAGGCGGGTGATCGAGTCGAGCAGGATGACCACGTCCTTTTTCATTTCGACTAAGCGCTTGGCTTTTTCGAGCACCATCTCGGCGACCTGCACGTGGCGCGTGGCCGGTTCGTCGAAGGTCGAGGCAACGACTTCGCCACGCACCGAACGCTGCATCTCGGTGACTTCTTCCGGCCGCTCGTCGATCAGCAGGACGATCAGCGTGATGTCCGGATGGTTTGCCGTGATCGCATGCGCGATGTGCTGCAGGATCACCGACTTGCCGGATTTGGGCGAGGCCACCAGGAGGCCGCGCTGGCCCTTGCCGATGGGCGCCAGCAGGTCGATGATGCGGCCGGTGATGTTTTCCTCGCCGCGCATTTCGCGCTCGAGATTCAACATCTTGTTCGGATGCAGCGGCGTCAGGTTCTCGAACAGGATGCGGTGCTTCGACATCTCGGGCGATTCGCCGTTGACCTTGTCGACCTTGACGAGAGCGAAGTAGCGCTCGCCATCCTTGGGTGTGCGCACTTCGCCTTCGATCGAGTCGCCGGTATGCAGGTTGAAGCGGCGGATCTGCGAGGGCGAAATATAGATGTCGTCGGTCGAGGCCATGTAGGACGCATCGGGCGAACGCAGGAAGCCGAAGCCATCCGGCAGCACCTCGAGCGCGCCGTCACCGAAGATCTGTTCGCCGGACTTGGCGCGCTTCTTCAGGATGGCAAACATCAGTTCCTGCTTGCGCAGACGGGCGGCGTTGTCGATATCGAGGCCGATTGCCATTTCTAGCAGGGCCGATACGTGAAGCGCCTTTAATTCGGATAAGTGCATGGTCATGAGAATCCCGGGACGGGAGAGTAATAGGTGGGGGAGGGACCTGCGTGGTGTGAATCAGTCGGCATTGACGATGGTGCAAGCGGCGCCGGATTCGGTTTGCGACAACAGCATCATGGATCGAAAATGCGTCATACGTAAAGAACAGGATATAAAAACTGATGATTCATGGCGCAAACCTGCTCAGGCCGGAGCGCCGGTTGCAGGCGGCAGGCAACCGGCATCGGATGCCGGCAGTGCCTTCGCCTGCACGGGCATGCGGCGGACCGAACCGGAAAAGCGCATGGACAGGTTCGTCATGCGCGCCTCAGGCAGCCTGCCGCAATGCATGCTTCAGATGTTGCTGTCGATGAAGGAGGTCAGCTGGCCCTTCGCCATTGCGCCAACCTTCTGCGCTGCCGGTACGCCGTTCTTGAACAGGATCAGCGTCGGAATGCCGCGAATGCCGAACTTTGCCGGTACGGCCTGGTTCGCATCGACGTCCATTTTCGCGATCTGCAACTTGCCGTCATACTCGCGCGCGATCTCTTCGAGGATCGGTGCAATCATCTTGCACGGACCGCACCATTCGGCCCAGAAATCGACCAGCACCGGCTTGTCGGACTTCAGGACATCCTGCTCGAACGATGCGTCGGAGATGTATTTGATGTTTTCGCTCATTGTTGCCTCGTGTGGCGGATAAAGGAATGGGGTCGCGTTTGGGAATGGTCTTGCAGCTGTGATAGTGGGGTATCACGCGCCTGCCTGCTTTCTTCCGATGTTCTACGATTTCCGGCGCGGCCTTGTGGCGTATTCCGGGTCGTATCATACTGCCGGCGGGTAGCGCCACAGTCTGTCTGAAGATGATGACAAGCCGACCAAAGTCAAGTCGGCAGTGAGGAAGTCACAGGAGATGCTGCGGGGGATTGGAGAAATCATAACCTATTTTTGCGGCCTGCAGTGCACGGGCAGCGCTTTTGCAAGGAAGGGCGCTTAAAATGCACAGCCGTATTGCCTGTATTCTTCTTCCTCATTGCACTGCTGCCAATCGGTGCGCATCCGAACCTGACCGAACTCCGCAAGGCCGCCATCCCGATGCTGTTGCCACCCCTGAAGTTTGCGCCCGATACCAGCTTCTGGTGCGCCGCTGCGCGCGGCCTGGTTGCGGCGCTGCCGGCGCTGGACTTGCCGCCTGCTGCAGCCATGTGCGACGCACCGGGCGCCGATCTGTCGGGCGTGCGCGTCGTGGTGCCGACCTTCGCACACGGTCACCTGCTGCGCACGGCGCTTGCAGACATCCTCGGCCGCAATTTCATACCGCCGCGCATCTGCACCATGGCCTCCTGGCTCGACCTGCAGCCGCCCGGCGACGAGGATACGGGCACGACCGCTGCAACCGGCAACGAGCGCGTCATGCTGCTCTATGCAGCGCTGCGCCAGCATGCCTGGCTGAAGAAACTCTTCGGCGCGCGGCGCAACACCGATCTTCTGCCGCTGGCGCAGACACTGCTCGCACTGTCCGATGAACTGACGGCGGCCATGTTGCCGGCAATGGCGCAGCAGCCGCAGGACGCCGAGGACCGCTGGGAGGCGGCGTTAGCGCAGTTGCCGCCGTCGGCGCGCGCGGTGCTCTCCGAAGAAGCCCAGCTGGTCTGGAGCGTCTGGAAAACCCAGCTCGATGCGGCCGATCCGGGTGCGGTCAAGTTCGCCCGCATCCTGCGCCTGGCAGCAGAGGCCAGCACGCCGCTGGTATGGATTGCGCCGGCCGAACCGGACGCCTGTACCGCCGCGTTTCTGCAGGCGTGGGCGGCGCAGGCACCGGTGCTGCCGATTCTCCTGGACTGGCGGGAAGCCGCGTTGCCGGCCACGTTCGTGCAGGCCTGGCCGGAAATCGTCGCCGCACAAGCGCAGGAGGCCTGCCCGGCCTGCCCGGCGGCACCGGTGTCGCCGGACTGCACGGCCGGCCTGCGCCTGAGTGCGGCCGCCAGCCTGGAGGACGAAGCCCAGCGCGGCGCGCAGACGGTGGTCGACTGGCTGGGCGAGGGCAGGTGCGCCATCGCCGTGGTGGCGCAGGACCGGGTGGTGGCGCGGCGCATCCGGGCGCTCTTGCAGCGCGCGCAAGTGATGGTTGCCGATGAAACCGGCTGGAAGCTCTCCACCACCCGGGCGGCGGCGGCGCTGGCGGCCTGGTTCGACGTCGTTGCCTCGCGTGCCGAGAGCACCGTCCTGCTGGACTTTCTGAAGTCACCTTTTCTGGTGTCGGCGGCGCAAAGCGACGAACAGGCCGACCTGGTGATGACGATCGAACTTGCCCTGCGCCGCGCAAATGTTGCCGGCGGCTGGAGAGCCGTCGTCGCAGCCGTGCCGGCCGGTCCTGCGCGCACTTGGCTGCAGCAACTGGCCGACCATGCCGGCGCATTTCGCGGCCGGCGCACGATCGGCCAGTGGCTGGCGCAAACCGATGCGGCGCTGGCCGCACTCGGCATCGCCGCCGCCTGGACCGACGACGAAGCCGGCGCGCAGATGCTGGTCATGCTGGCGGCAATCGGCAGCGACTGCGCCACGCTTGCGCAGGATTTTTCCTTTGCCGAATGGCGCGCCTATGTCGGCATGCAGATGGAAGCGGCATCCTTCATGGCGCCGATGTCGGACCGGCGCGTCGTCATGCTGCCCTTGAATGGCACCCACCTGCGCAGCTTCGACGCCGTGCTGGTCGTCGGTGCGGATGCCACGCATCTGCCCTCGGTGTCGGCCGAAAAGCTCTTTTTTGCAAATGCCGTGCGCCGCGAGCTGGGGCTCGATACCCGGGAATCGCGCCAGCTGCAGCAGTTGCGCGATTTTGCCGAACTGCTGGCGTTGAATGCCACGGTGGTGGTGTCATGGCAGGCGCACCGGGACGGCGAACCGAATCCGGTCAGTCACTGGATCAGCCGGCTGGCATTGGCACTGGCGCGCAGCGGCGCGCCGGCGCTGGCCGCGCATGCCGCCGGCCTGACCACGCGCAGCCTGCAGGCCAGCCCGCTGCAGATGCCGGCGCCGGCCGCGCCCGGCGCACTGCCGGCAAAGCTTTCCGCCAGCGGCTATGCCAGCCTGGTGGCTTGCCCGTACCAGTTCTTCGCCACCCGCATGCTGGGACTATCAGGCCTGGACGAATTGTCGGCGCAGCTGGAAAAGCGCGACTACGGCGACTGGCTGCACCAGATCCTGCACCGCTATCATGTCGGCCTGCACGAGCAGGCAATCGCTAGCGCGGCGCGCGCCGATTTCCTGCGGGCGGTGACACAGGAAGTGTTCGATCTCGCGCTGGCCAGAAGCGGTGCCGCACTCGGCTACTTCGACCGCTGGCAGAAAGCCATGCCGGCCTACCTGGCCTGGGCCGAGGCACGCGAAGCCGCGGGCTGGACCTTCGTCACCGGCGAGGCGTGGCGCGAGCAGCCGCTGCGCTGGGGCGCTGGCGAAATCCTGCTGCAGGGACGCGTCGACCGCATCGATTGCAATGCCGAAGGCGACTTTGCCGTGCTCGACTACAAGACCAGCAACCTGCCGGCGTTGAAGAAACGCCTGACGGAAAACGAGGATCATCAGCTTGCCTTCTACGGCCTGCTGTCGGCGCCGGCGCCGGCCGGCGCTTCTTATGTCGCGCTCGAGCCGACCAGGGACCAGATCAATACCGTCGAGGTAGCCGACTATCCGGCCGCCACGGCGCAGTTGCAGCGCCGGCTGGTCGACGCCATGCAGGCGATTGCGCAAGGCGCGACCCTGCGCGCTTCCGGCATCGCATCGGTTTGCCAGTATTGCGACGTGCGTGGCCTGTGCCGCAAGGGCGCCTGGTGAGCGGCCCGGTGGCGGCGCGCGCCTACGAAGTCGACGACGTACCGGTCGGCGCGGCCGACTTCATCGCCGCTGCCTGCGACCCGGGCGCATCGGTGGTGGTGGAAGCCTGCGCCGGCAGCGGCAAGACCTGGCTGCTGGTGGCGCGCATGCTGCGCCTGCTGCTGGCCGGCTGCGAGCCGTCGGCGCTGCTGGCCATTACCTTTACCCGCAAGGCGGCCCAGGAGATGCAGGAGCGCCTGATGCTGCTGCTGCAGGAGCTTGCGCTGGCGCCGCCGGCGCAGGTCACGTTGCTGCTGACCGAACGCGGCGTGCCGCCGGCCGACGTGGCACGCCTGCTGCCGACGGCGCGTGGCCTGTACGGCCGCATCCTGGCAAGTCCGCAGGCGTTGTCGATCGATACCTTTCACAGCTGGTTCGCGCGCCTCTTGCAGATCGCGCCGCTGGCCTCGGGCGTACCGCATGGTTACGCCCTGGCAGAGGCCACCGGCGAACTGCTGACCGAAGCCACCACGCGCTTCATGGAGTCCGTCAACGCCACCGAAGCGGCCGAACTGCGCACCGCATTGCGCACGTTGTATGCGCTGGTGGGCGACCATCAGGCGCACAAGATGCTCGACGCATTCGTAGCCCAGCGTGCCGAATGGTGGGCCGCCGCGCAGCACGCGCCGCCGCTCGAGGCCCTGCTGGAGTTGTGCGGCATCGACGGCAGCGTCGACGCCCGCATCGGCCTGTGGTCGGATGCGCCGCTGCAGCAGCGCATCCTGCGCATCGCCGGCCTGCTCGGCAAGGGCAGCGACACCAACCAGAAGCGTGCAAGCGCAATCGAGACGGCGCTCGGTGGCGCCGCCGGCGTCGACGGTTTCGATGCGCTGGCAACCCAGTTCTTCGACGGCGTCGGCAGCCCGCGTCGCAACACCGCGACCAAGGCGCTCAAAGCGGCGCTCGATGCGGCGCTCGGCGCCGATGCCTGGCCGCTGTTCGAAGAAGAATTCAACGCGGTCGGCGCTTGCCTGCTGCAGCTGCAGGCCAGAAGCCACGAGCGCACGGTCGTTGCCCTGAACACGGCGCTGATGACGGTCGGCCACGCATTCCTGGAACAGTATCAGTCCCTGAAAGCCGAGCGGCGGGTGTTCGACTTTGCCGACCTCGAATGGCATGTCTATCGGCTGCTCGGCAATGCGCAGCATGCGGCCTACCTGCAGAGCCGGCTCGATGCCCGCTACCGTCATGTGTTGCTCGACGAATTCCAGGACACCAATCCGCTGCAATGGAACGTCGTCCAGGGCTGGCTCGATGCCTATGGCGACGATGCCTCGCGACCGAGCGTCTTCATGGTGGGCGACCCGAAGCAGTCGATCTACCGGTTCCGTCGCGCCGAGCCGCGCGTCTTCGTCGCCGCCCGCCAGCTGCTGCAGGCGCAAGGCGCGCGCATCCTGCGCACCAGCCAGACGCGGCGCAATGCGACAGCCATCACCGACGTACTGAATACGGCCTTCGCCACCAACCCGCTGTACTTCCAGCAGACCACGCTGGCGCCGGCCGGTGGCGCCGTGTGGCGCCTGCCGCTGGTCCAGGCTGCCGCGCCGGCCGATGTCGTGAGCGGGTCCGGGGAGGCGACGCTGGACAGTGCATCGGGGCAAGCGTTCGCCTCTGGCGCTGCAGCCGCATTGGCTCAACGCGCACCCGCGGACACTGGCGGCCTGCGCGATCCGCTGACGACGGCACGCGAGGAAGAAGAGGATGCGCGCCGCCTGCGCGAGGGCGTGGCGCTGGCGCAGGCATTGCATGCGGCACGGGCCGAAATCGACCGTACCGCCCAAGCCGGTGCGGCACCGTGCCGCTGGTCGGACGTGATGCTGCTGGTAAAAAAGCGCGCCCACCTGGCTGCCTACGAGCGTGCCCTGCGCGAGGCCGGCATTCCTTTCGTCTCCGACAAGCGCGGCGGCCTGCTGGAGTCGCTCGAAGTCAGCGACCTGATTGCCTTGCTGAGTTTCCTGATCACGCCGGGCGACAACCTGGCGCTGGCGCATGTCCTGAAATGCCCGGTCTTCGGTGCCGCCGATGCCGACCTGCTGCTGTTGTCGCAGCGCAGCGAGGCAAGCTGGTGGCGGCGCTTGCAGGCGGCGGTTGCCGCGCCGTCGCCATCGCCGCCGCTTGCGCGCGCGGCCCATCTGCTGGCGCTCTGGCGGGCTGCCGCGCCGCGCCTGCCGGTGCATGACCTGCTCGACATCATGCTCGACCAGGGCGACATCCTGGCGCGTTATGCAAGCTCTGCAACGTCGCTGCAGCGCGCCCAGGTGATCGGCAACCTGCATGCCTTCATCGAGCTGTCGCTGGCGATGGATGCCGGCCGTTATCCGAGCCTGCCGAAGTTCATCGACGCCTTGCGCGTGCTGCAGAAAAGCGCACAGCGCGATGCGCCCGACGAAGCCGCCACCGATACCGGTGTCGATGCCGTGCGCATCCTGACCATCCACAGCGCCAAGGGCCTGGAAGCGCCGGTGGTGGTGATGCTGGATGCGAACCACAGCCAGCCGGCGCGCGACGACGTTGGCGTTCTTTGCGTCTGGCCGCAGGACGCCGCCGCGCCGACGCATTTTTCGGCATTCGGCCGCCGTGCCGAGCGCGGCGTTGCGCGCAATGCCTATTTCGACGAGGAGGAGCAGTTGCGCACGCAGGAAGACTGGAACCTGCTCTACGTCGCCGCTACCCGCGCGCGCCGCCTGCTGATCATCAGCGGCGTGGCCGACGGCCGCGCCGCCGCGTCCGACGGCCTGGTGCCCGGCAGCTGGTATGCGCGACTGTGCGGTGTGCCGGAGCAGGCGCCGGCCCAGGCGGCGGCGTCCGGTGCTGCAAGCGTGGACACGACATTCGAGCTTGCGCTGTTCCTGCCGCAACAGCTGCCGCTGGCGGCGCCGGCAGGCAACGATACGGCCATGACCGGCGCAGGCGCATCCGGCGCTGCCGCAGACGCCGCCGCAGAAGAGGGCATCCTGCTGCATGCCTTGATGGAGCGCATCACCATGCGCGCCGCATGGCCGGTTGCGCTGCCGTCAATCCAGACGATCGCGCGCTGGCTGGGCTGCGCGCCGGCCGATGCCGCCGAGGTGCGTGCGCAGGCGCAGGCGATTCTTGCGCAGCCCGCGCTGCAACGGTTTTTCGATCCTGCTTTGTTCGTCAGTGCCGACAACGAACTGGAAATGGTTGCCGATGGCCAGTTGTTGCGCATCGACCGGCTGGTGCGCTTTGACGATGCGATCTGGATCCTGGACTACAAGCGCACGGTCGGCGCCGACAGCCTGATACAGCACGCGCCGCAACTGGCCCGCTACCGGCGCGCGGTGCAGTCGATGGCCGGCAGCCTGCCGGTGCATGCAGCGCTGATCGCGGCCGACGGCTGCTTCTGGCCGCTGCCTTGACGCGCCCGAGCGTGCATCCTGACAAGCATATCGGCGGAGATCGCAGTGTCACCCTGTCGACCACCGGCAGGCAATGAAACACCCGGCACGGCCTGAATCTGTTGACGGCAAATCGCTTGCGCCACTATAGTGACGGGATGATTTCCGATTTCGAACTACTGGCACAAAAAGTCGATGCGCTGGCCGCCCTGACCGATACCTTGCGGCGCGAGAACGCTGCGCTGCGCACCCATGTCGCAACCCTGACGCTGGAAAACGGCGGGCTGCAGCAGCGCATGCAGGCAGCCCACGAGCGCGTTGCCGCGCTGCTGACGCATTTGCCGCAACCCCAGTTACCGGAAGACACCGAGCCTGACCCGCTCCCGCAGGAATTTGCATGACGATCCACTGCAAGGAAAACGCAGTGAAGCAAACCCGATGAAGCAAACCCGATGAAGCAAACGCAATGAAGCAAATGCAATGAGGCAAACGCAATGAGTCAGCTCGACGTAGCAATCATGGGGCAGGGCTTCAAGCTGTCCTGCAAGGCCGGCGAGGAGTCCGAACTGCAGCATGCAGTGCGCTATCTCGACGACCGCATGTGCGCCATACGGGACGCCGGCAAGGTCAAGGGAAACGACCGTATCGCCGTGATTGCCGCACTCGGCATTGCTGCGGAACTGCTTGCGACCAAGGCGCCGGAAGGGCCATTGTCGGACCTTACCATGTCAGCCGTGCGCGATCGTATCGATGCCATGCATGCGGTGCTCGATAGCGCACTGACACCCCAGGAAAACCTTTTCTGAATTCATCAGAAGCGGTTGACACGGCAACCGAGAGGAGTAGACTTAAATTCCCTGCCGTGTTCGCGATTGCCATATATTCCTTGAACCATTTATGTGCATCGGTTGCGGAATTTTGTTCGATGGGAGTGCGCGTCGCTAGTCCGATGAACCCGAAATTGAACTAACTGTGACCACCTTGAACCGTTTGGTTCGGGATGCCGGCAAAGCGGCACAGGCGGGGTTCTATTCAAAAACGGCTGCATGCGTGCAGCCGTTTTCTTTTGGCGGTGCGCCCGCTTCAGCCTTCCCGAAAGCGTTCCCGCAGCAGGTTTTTCTGCACTTTCCCCATTGCATTGCGCGGCAGGTCCTCAACAAAGAACACCCGCTTGGGTACCTTGAAATTGGCGATGCGCGCCTTCAGCGCTGCGACGATCGCCGACTCGCACAGACCGGCGTCTGCCCGGCAGACGATGACCGCAGTCACCGCTTCGCCGAAGTCGGCATGCGGCACGCCGATGACGGCCGACTCCACCACGCCGGGCAGATCGTCGAGCACCGACTCGATCTCTTTCGGATACACGTTGTAGCCACCGGTGATGATCAGATCCTTGCTGCGCCCGACGATGCTCAGGTAGCCGTCGGCGTCGAAACGGCCGACGTCGCCGGTCTTGAAAAAGCCGTCGGCAGTAAACTCCTCGGCGGTCTTTTCCGGCATCTGCCAGTAACCGCAAAAGACGTTCGGTCCGCGTACCTCGATGCCGCCGATCCCGGTGCCGCTGCAGGGCTGGCCATGTTCATCGACCAGGCGCAACTCGACCTCGGGCAGGGGAAAGCCGACGGTGCCGCCACGGCGTTCGCCGTCATGCGGATTCGATGTCAGCATGACGGTCTCGCTCATGCCGTAGCGTTCAAGGATCACCTGGCCGGTGCGCGCGGCGAAGCTGTTGAAGGTGTCGAGCAGGAGCGGCGCGGAACCGGACACGAAGAGGCGCACGTTGCTGCAGGCGGCGCGGTCGAAACCGGCTTCGGCCAGCAGTCGCACATAGAAGGTCGGCACGCCCATGAACACGGTCGCCCGCGGCAGGTAGCGCACCACTTCGGCAGCGTCGAAGCGGGCCAGGAAGATCATCTTGCTGCCATTTAGCAGCGCGGCGTTGGAAGCCACGAACAGGCCGTGCACATGAAACAGCGGCAGCGCATGCAGCAGCACGTCGCCATCCTGCCAATGCCAGTATTTCTGCAGCGTCAGCGCATTCGACGCCAGGTTCGCATGCGACAGCATCGCGCCCTTGCTGCGCCCGGTCGTGCCCGAGGTGTAGAGGATCGCCGCCAGGTCGTCGGGGGCCGAGGCGACCGTCTCGAACGCGTCGGACTGCGCCGCGGCGCGCGCAAGCAAAGAGCCGCTGCGGTCGGCGCCGAGCGTGATGACGTGCGCCGCGCTGCGCTTGAAGGCGATCTGCGCCGTCCAGCCGAAGTTCTCCGGTGCGCAAACCACCACGGCCGGTTCTGCATTCTCGATGAAGTAATCGATCTCGGCGGCGCGATAGGCGGTGTTCAGGGGCAGGTACACGTGACCGGTGCGAAGCGTCGCCAGGTACAGGATCAGCGCCTCTGCCGATTTCTCCACCTGCACGGCAATACGCGAGGCCGGCGGCAGGCCGAGGCCGGCGAACAGGTTTGCCATGCGGGCGCTGGCGCGCTCGATGTCGCCCCACGAGTAGAAGGCGCCGCTGGCAGTCTCGATGCAGCAGGCGCTGCGGTCGCTGGGAAAGCGCGCTGCAAACAGCGCGTACAGGTTGGCATTCATTAGGGTCTCCGTCTCTGTTTTTTTAGGTATGACGATGGCGGGCCAGGCCCGGCCTGCTAGGTGCCGCCAAATGCAGGCGGGCGTTTTTCGAGAAACGCCTGCACGCCTTCCCGGTAATCGGCCGATGCGAGCGGCGCAAAGGCGTCGATATGTTCAGCGTCGGTCAGCGGTATCGCACTGGCCGACAGCCGGTTGATCAGCAGCTTGTTCATTTGCGCGGCCAGCGGCGCGCCGCGCGCAATGCGGCCGGCGCATTCCAGCGCCGCTGCCGGCACGTCGCCGGCGATGCGCGTGATCAGGCCCTTCTGCAAGGCTTCGGCCGCATCGAACACGCGGCCTTCCAGCAGCATCTCCAGCGCCACTGCGCGACCGACCAGTTGCAGCAGGCCGGCCATCTCGCCAGGCGCCAGCGCAAAGCCGAGGCGATTGATCGGAATGCCGAAGCGCGCGTCCGGCGCCGCAATGCGCAGGTCGCAGGCGCAGGCCACTTCCAGCCCGCCGCCGATGCAGACGCCCTCGATGGCGGCAAGCGTCGGATGCCGGCAAGCACTGATGGCTGTCAGTGCCTCGCCGATTGCAACCGTGTGGTAGGCGATGCCCTGCTCCAGGGTGCTTCGAATCGCCGGAAACTCGGCGATGTCGGCGCCTGCCGCAAACTGTCTGTCGGCGCCGCGCAGGATCACGCAGCGCACCGACGTGTCGGCCGACAGGGCGACGAAGCAGCTGGCCAGCTGTTCCCACAGGTTGCGGTCGAGCGCATTGAGCTTACCGGGATTGGACAGGGTGACGCTGGCGATCGGACCGTGGCGCTCCAGCAGGATGGCCGACATGCCGCTAGCCGGCCGCCGGCGCGTGCGCCGGTGGCGAGCGATACGCGACCGCAAGCAGGACGATGCCCAGCACGATCATCGGCACCGACAGCATCTGGCCGGCGGAAATCGTGATGCCGGCAAAATGCACTTCATAGTCGGGCGTGCGGAAATACTCGGTAAAGAAGCGCGCGCAGCCATAGCCGAGCGAGAACAGGCCGCTCACCGCCAAGCGCGGGCGCGGCTTGCGGGCATACAGCCAGAGAATGATGAACAGCAGCAGGCCGTCGACCAGCGCCTGGTAGATCGGCGAAGGATGGCGCGGCAACTGGTCCACATTCGGCCAGATCATCGCCCAGGGCAGCGACGCGTCGGCAACGCGCCCCGGCAGCTCGGCATTGATGAAGTTGCCGATGCGCCCGGCCGCATAACCCAGTGGCACCAGAGGCGCGATGAAATCCATCACGTCCATCAGGCGGCGCCCGGTGCGCCGCGACCAGATCAGCATGGCCAGCAGCACGCCCAGAAAACCGCCGTGAAACGACATGCCGCCCTTCCAGACCGCGAAGATTTCCAGCGGATGCGACAGGTAATGCAGCGGCGCGTAGAACAGCACCTCGCCCAGGCGGCCGCCGATGATCACGCCCAGCACGCCATAGAACAGCATGTCGTCGAGATCTTCCCGGCGCCAGCCGGCCTGCGCGATGTGCGGCTGGCCGATGCGTACCCGGCCCAGCGCGATGAACTGCGCAAACGCCAGCAGGTACATCAGGCCATACCAGCGAATCGCCAGCGGCCCGATCGCCAGAGCAATCGGGTCCGGCATAGGATGAATCAGCATGGGTACCCTTTACGGTGAATCGGTCGTGCCCGGCGCGGGCGGCGCTCGGCTTGCCTGCCGCATCATATATTTGACACCACGCCGCGCGCAAGGCAATGTAGCGGCTTCTTATTCCAGCAGAGGGCTGTCATGGCATTCAATCGCCGTTCGAAAAACATCACGCAGGGCGTTTCACGCAGCCCGAACCGCTCCATGTACTACGCGATGGGCTACGAAAAGGCCGATTTCGACAAGCCGATGATCGGTATCGCCAACGGCCATTCGACCATCACGCCGTGCAATTCGGGCCTGCAGAAGCTGGCCGACATCGCCATCACGGCGATCCGCGAAGCCGGCGCCAATCCGCAGGTATTCGGCACGCCGACGATTTCCGACGGCATGTCGATGGGCACCGAAGGCATGAAGTATTCGCTGATTTCCCGCGAAGTCATCGCCGACTGCATCGAAACGGCAGTCAACGGCCAGTGGCTCGACGGCTGCGTCGTCATCGGCGGCTGCGACAAGAACATGCCGGGTGGCATGATCGCCATGGCCCGCACCAACGTGCCCAGCATCTATGTGTACGGCGGCACCATCAAGCCCGGCACCTGGAAAGGCAAGGACCTGACGATCGTCTCGGCTTTCGAAGCGGTCGGCGAATTTTCCATGGGCCGCATGTCGCAGGAAGACTTCGACGGCATCGAGCGCAATGCCTGCCCGTCGTCCGGCTCCTGCGGCGGCATGTATACCGCCAACACGATGTCGTCGTCCTTCGAAGCGCTCGGGCTGTCGCTGATGTATTCCTCGACCATGGCCAATCCCGACGATGAAAAGACCGGCTCGGCTGCCGAGTCGGCACGCGTGCTGGTCGAAGCCGTCAAGCGCGACCTGAAGCCGCGCGACATCATCAACCGCAAGTCGATCGAAAACGCCGTCGCGCTGATCATGGCAACCGGCGGCTCGACCAACGCCGTGCTGCATTACCTGGCGATTGCCCATGCCGCCGAAGTCGAATGGACGCTCGATGATTTCGAGCGCATGCGCCTGAAAGTGCCGGTGATCTGCAACTTGAAGCCCTCTGGCCAGTACGTGGCGACCGATCTTCATCGCGCCGGCGGGGTGCCGCAGGTGATGAAGCTGCTGTTAAATGCCGGCATGCTGCATGGCGACTGCATCACGATCACCGGCCGCACCCTGGCCGAGGAACTCGCTGATGTCCCGGATGCACCGGCCCCCGGCCAGGACGTGATCCGCACCATCGAGCATGCGCTCTACAAGCAGGGACACCTGGCGATCCTGAAGGGCAACCTGTCGCCGGAAGGCTGCGTGGCCAAGATCAGCGGTCTGAAAAACCCCGTCATCACCGGCCCGGCCCGCGTCTTCGACGACGAGTACACGGCCATGGATGCCATCATGGCAGACCAGATCAAGCCGGGCGATGTGCTCGTGATGCGTTACCTCGGGCCGAAAGGCGGGCCGGGCATGCCGGAAATGCTGGCGCCGACGTCGGCGCTGATCGGCAAGGGACTGGGCGAGTCGGTCGGCCTGATCACCGACGGGCGCTTCTCGGGCGGCACCTGGGGCATGGTGGTCGGACACGTGTCGCCGGAAGCCTTCGTCGGCGGCACCATTGCCCTGGTTGAAGAAGGCGACTCGGTGACGATCGATGCACATCAGCAGTTGATCCAGCTGAACGTCGCCGACGAGGAAATCGCCCGTCGTCGTGCCGGCTGGACACAACCGGCGCCGCGTTACACCCGCGGTGTGCTGGCCAAGTTCGCCGTTCTGACGTCGTCTGCGAGCAAGGGCGCCGTCACCGGTTGAGCCAGAAGGCCTTGCGATATGAATGAAACGGCCGGTGATCCGGCCGTTTTGCATTTCCGGAGCATGCATCGGGAAAATAAAGAAGTACCGGTTCGACCCCGCATGGCAGCCCGCCGACCCCGGTTATTTCTCGAAATTTTTCTTCACGCGTTCGGCGCGCATTTTCTCGCTTTCATCAAAGGCGCGCCGCTTGTCGAAGCCAAGCATTCCTTCAAGGAATTCAAACCAGATGAATGCGACCGCACCGAGGCCTGCTACCCACCACCACGACAGGTTTTCAACGAATCGTACTTCAAAATACTTTAGGAGTATGAATGCAACGATGATGACGATGAGTGGCATGGCTTGCTCCATTGTTGCTTTAAGTTAATATTAAAGAGTGTAACGGTAAAAACACGCTGTCAACCGCCAGCCGGATTTAGCGTTGGAATAACGAAACACCAGGATTTGCGGCATCATGCGCAGGGGGTGTTTTCTCAATACTGGAGAATGAAATGAAACGTTCGTTGATGCTGGTTGCTGCGCTTGCTGCGTTTGCCTCGCAGGCTGTGCTTGCAAATGCCGACCTTGCCAAGGCAAAGAACTGCATGGCATGTCATGCAGTGGGCAACAAGGTGATCGGTCCGGCTTACAAGGACGTGGCGGCAAAGTATGCCGGCCAGGCCGGTGCCGAAGACAGACTGACCCAAAAAGTGCTCAAGGGCGGCAGTGGCGCCTGGGGTGCAGTACCGATGCCGGCCAATGCACAGGTCAGCGAAGCCGAGGCCCGCACCCTGGTCAAATGGGTGTTGTCGCTGAAATAAACCGTGCAGGTTTCAATGTTTTCCGAAGCGCCCGCCGGGCGCTTTTTTCTTTTCCGGTACTGCTCGATCCGACTCGCGTTTCAACCAGTCCGGATGGGTTGGATGGGACGCCGGATGTTGCCAACATTACGGCCTCCGGCGCTGGATAAAAAGCATATTTCAAAATTTTGCAGTTTTTCATTGTCCATGCCGGCGATTCGGATTCTCCAGCGGATGTTCGTTTTGCTGCAGCGTCCGGCGCGGATGTAAATCTATTATCTCCTTACAAAATTCTGGTTTGTTACGCAGCGATCACCGCTAACCAGATCAATGTACGTTACCGGGGCCGGTGCAGATTCGGCTGTTCTGTATATCCACATTTCGAGGAAATGTCATGCCAACCACCGTTACAGGATCTAGCCAGGCGGCTAACGCTTTCATGGGCATCGGCGAATTCGATGCCACTGCATTTGCCAAGTCCGACATCGGCATGACGCCAGACATCAGCCAGGCATTCGGCCGCATCGTTGCTGAAAGTGGCAAGTCGCCAATGCAGGGCTTCGTACTCGATACAAACCCCCGAAGCATGCCCTCGGAATTCGGCGCTGCCGACGCCAGTCTGCAAAACGCAGAAGCGACCTTCCAGGCCGAAATGCGGAAGATCGCAATGGCGGCAAGTGCACCCCTGCCGCCGGCTGGTGCGGCGATGGCGCAACCGGCAGCGCGAGGCGGCCTCATGGCAACCGCACAGGCCCTGACCACCGCCGCGATGGCACCGCCTCCGCCACAACCGATGAGCCAGGAGGAGATCCAGGCGCACTGCCGCGCACTGATGGCGACAGACAAAAGCGCAGAAAACATCGACAAGGAAATCAACGACCCGGCGACGCCCCCGGAATTGAAGAAGGCGCTGGTCCAGTTAAAGGCCATCAACAACGGCGAGCAACCTACCCTGACCGATACGCAGCTGGAAGCGCTGTCGATCATGCAGCGTCACCGCGAGGATTGCGGTTGCAAGGACAGCGGGCTGCAAAGCAAGATAGATGATCCCGCCACACCGCCCGACCTGAAGCAGGCGCTGATTCAGATGCGTGACGATCCGGCACTGCGCACACTGGTCGATGCACATGGCGCTGGTTTAGGTCACGTCGATGGCAAATGGGGCGGGAAAGACATCAATGCCCTTTCAGAATTGCCGCAGCTGAAGGCTTACAACGAAAAAAAGGCAGTTGACTACGAGCACAACTACATTCCGTCCGATGCCGACCCGTCGGTTACCGGCGTTCGCGAGATGACCGAAAACGATGCGTTGCGCGAGATGTACCTGTATTCGGATTACCTGCCTAAAAAACTCAGCAAGGAGACACTGCAGCAAATCGTCGATGGTGACTCCGGCATGAAGAAATGCCCGCCGCAGGTCATCGCAGCGGCCAAGTTCATGCTCGATCATCCCGCCAGCTGGTCCAAGGCGACCGAAGACGGCAACAACGTGCCAAGTGCCGACGGTAGCGTGAAAAAATACGCGTTCCTGGATAACGTCGGCAGGGATATTTTTCTCAATGCCGACGAAACCGCGGTACTCCAGGCGCTCGATCAGAACCGCGATTGTTGGGAATCGCTTAAAACTGGACCACGGTTTTCATCTAAAACTGACCCACCCTATTTGCGCGTAGATTACACCG
>JANXSS010000291.1 GCA_025356535.1 Herminiimonas sp. | reverse complement strand
CGATCTCCTTCGTCTACCTCGGCTACTGGATCGAGAAAAGTGCAAAGATGGCCTACAAGACCAACTTCAAGCCACTCGAGGCATTACGATCCGGCACCTGGGCCGATCTCTGACTGTAGAATGCGGCTCCAGCCTGCGCTTGAGCGCTGCCGGTACATGCCGCTGTAAAGGCCAGCCTGCCTGCACGCGCACCCGACAGCCTGCGCGCAGCCGCAGCGATGCTTTCTTCTTCGTGTCCGTGTCATGTCCGCAAAACTCCTGTACGCACTTGCCCGCCCCCTGCTGTTCTCGCTCGACCCGGAAGCGGCGCACCATCTGACGATGTCGCTGCTGCAGCGTGCCGCCGGCACCGGCCTGACCCGCATCCTGAAGCCGCCCGCGCCCGATCCGCGCACCGTCATGGGCATCACCTTTGCCAACCCGGTGGGACTGGCTGCCGGTCTCGACAAGGACGGCGCCTACATCGATGGCCTCGCAGCACTGGGTTTCGGCTTTCTCGAGATCGGCACCGTCACGCCGCGGCCGCAACCCGGCAATCCCCTGCCGCGCATGTTCCGCCTGCCGGCCGCGCGGGCGCTGATCAACCGCATGGGGTTCAACAACGGCGGCGTCGACGCCTTCGTGGAGAACGTGCAGGCGTCCATCTTCTATCAGGAGCGACGCGGCATCCTGGGCTTAAACATCGGCAAGAACGCCAGCACGCCGATTGAAAATGCCGTCGACGATTACCTGCACTGCCTCGACAAGGTCTATCCGTTTGCCGATTACGTGACGGTCAATATTTCTTCGCCAAACACCAGCAACCTGCGGCAACTCCAGGGCGCATCCGAACTCGATGGCCTGCTGGCGCAGCTCAAGGACCGCCAGCAGCGCCTGGCCGACCGCCACATGCGCTACGTGCCGATCGCCCTGAAAATCGCACCCGACCTGGACGCCGATCAGGTACGCGTCATTGCCGAGGCCCTCCTGCGCCACAAGATGGACGGCGTGATTGCGACCAACACCACGGTTGCGCGCGACGCCGTGGCCGGGATGACGCATTCCCACGAGGCTGGCGGCCTTTCCGGCGCACCCGTTGCCGCCGCATCGACCGCCGTCATCCGCGCGCTCAAGGCGCATGTAGGCGACGCCATGCCGATCATCGGCGTCGGTGGCATCCTTTGCGCTGCCGATGCGCAGGAAAAAATGCGCGCCGGCGCCAGCCTGATCCAGCTCTACACCGGGCTGATCTATCGCGGCCCGGCATTGATCACCGAGTGCGCTGCAGCACTTCGGCAATCGCGGTAGAGTCCCTGCGGCGTAAAAACAACTTCCCTCTTTCCCACGAAACCAGAACAAGCCCATGCAAAAAATACGACTCGGCACCAGCGATCTCGACGTCTCGCGCATCTGCCTCGGCACCATGACCTTTGGCGAGCAGAACACGCAGGATCAGGCGCATGCACAACTGGACTATGCGCTCGAGCGTGGCGTCAATTTCATCGATACCGCGGAGATGTATCCGGTCATGCCGCGCGCTGCGACCCAGGGCGCGACCGAAACCCATATCGGCACCTGGCTCAAGCGCTCCGGCAAGCGCAGCCAGGTCGTTCTCGCCACCAAGGTTGCCGGCCCGTCGCGCATGGCATGGATCAGGGATGGCAGGGGCGATCTGGATGCCACCAACATCCGTGCTGCCGTCGAGAGCAGCCTGGCGCGCCTGCAGACCGATTACATCGACCTCTACCAGCTGCACTGGCCAAGCCGTAACGTGCCGATCTTCGGACAGCTGGCCTTCGATCCCCAGGCTGAACGCGCGCATGTGGCAATCGAGGATACGCTGGCGGTGCTGGGCGAACTGGTCACGGCCGGCAAGATCCGCCATATCGGCGTCTCCAACGAAAGCGCCTGGGGCGTCAGCGAATTCGTCAAGCAGGCGCAGGCCAAAGGTCTGCCCCGCATCGTCTCGATCCAGAACGCCTATCACCTGGCCAACCGCAGTTTCGAGAACGGCCTCGACGAGACGTGCTTTCGTGAGCAGGTCGGCCTGCTTGCCTACAGCCCGCTGGCCTTCGGTCAGCTGACCGGCAAGTACCTGGAAAATACCGACGCAAGCGGTCGCCTGACGATCTTCCCGCCGACCTGGAGCCCGCGCTACCTGCGCCCGACCGTTGTCGAGGCAGCCCGCCGCTACGCCGCTCTCGCCCGCGAAAACGGCATGACGCCGACCCAGCTGGCGCTGGCCTGGTGCTACAGCCGCTGGTTCGTCGCATCGACCATCATCGGCGCAACCACCATGACGCAGCTGGAAGAAAACATCGATGCGTTTGACGTCAAGCTCGACGACAGTGTCATCGCCCGCATAAACCACATTCATGCCGAGATCATGAATCCAGGGCAGTAACGCCTCTTCCACTGCCGACCAGGAAAAAAACTCGTAAAAAAGCCCGCTTCGTTGCAACGAAGCGGGCTTTTTTTTACGCCATGCGGCCCAAGGCGGCCGCATGGCAGACCATCGTCACTCGACTTCGACGGTCTCCTGCGGTGCTGCCGGTGGCGTCGGATCGCTTTCGATGAACTCGAGCTTGACCTGCTCCTTGTCGTCGAGATCGACCGTCACCTTGCCGCCACTGACGAGGCGGCCGAACAGCAGTTCGTCGGCCAGCGCCTTGCGGATCATGTCCTGGATCAGGCGCGACATCGGCCGCGCACCCATCATCGGATCGAAGCCCTTGCGCGCCAGGAACTTGCGCAAGCTGTCGGTAAAGACGGCATCGACCTTCTTCTCATGCAACTGTTCTTCCAGCTGCATCAGGAACTTGTCGACCACCCGCAGGATGATTTCCTCGTCGAGCGCACGGAAGCTGATGATGGCGTCGATACGGTTGCGGAACTCCGGTGTGAACATCCGCTTGATATCGGCCATCTCGTCGCCGGCTTCCTTCTTGTCGGTAAAGCCGATCGAGCGCTTCTGCAGGCTTTCCGCACCGGCATTCGTGGTCATGACGATGATGACATTGCGGAAATCGGCCTTGCGTCCATTGTTGTCGGTCAGCGTGCCATGGTCCATTACCTGCAGCAGGATATTGAAGATGTCCGGATGCGCCTTCTCGATCTCGTCGAGCAGCAGCACCGCATGCGGCTTCTTGGTGATCGCCTCGGTCAGCAGGCCGCCCTGGTCGAAACCGACGTAGCCCGGCGGCGCGCCGATCAGGCGACTCACCGCATGCCGCTCCATGTATTCCGACATGTCGAAACGGATCAGCTCGATGCCCAGGATGAACGCCAGTTGCTTGGCCACCTCGGTCTTGCCGACACCGGTCGGGCCGGAGAACAGGAACGATCCGATCGGCTTGTCGGTCTTGCCCAGGCCGGCACGCGCCATCTTGATGGCCGAGGCAAGCGCCTCGATCGCAGGCTCCTGGCCGAGGCAAGCGCCTCGATCGCAGGCTCCTGGCCGAACACGACGTTCTTCAGATCGCGGTCGATGGTCTGCAGCTTGGTGCGATCGTCCTGGTTGACCGATTGCGGCGGAATCCGGGCGATCTTCGAAATGATGTCCTCGATCTCGCTCTTGCCAATGGTTTTCTTTTGCTTCGATTTCGGCAGGATGCGCTGCGCCGCACCGGCTTCGTCGATGACATCGATTGCCTTGTCGGGCAGGTGACGGTCGTTGATGAAGCGCGCAGCGAGTTCGGCCGCAGACGTCAGCGCCGAGGCGGAATACTTGACGCCATGATGCTCTTCGAAGCGCGACTTCAGGCCGCGCAAAATCTGGATCGTCTGCTCGACGGTCGGCTCGTTGACGTCGATTTTCTGGAAGCGCCGGGCCAGGGCGTGATCCTTCTCGAACACGCCGCGGTATTCATTGAAAGTGGTCGCGCCGATGCATTTCAACTGGCCGCTCGACAGGGCTGGTTTCAACAGGTTCGATGCGTCGAGCGTGCCGCCGGACGCCGAGCCGGCACCGATGATGGTGTGGATCTCGTCGATGAACAGGATGCCGTTCGGATTATCCTTCAACTGCTTCAAAACAGCTTTCAAGCGCTGCTCGAAGTCGCCGCGATACTTGGTGCCAGCCAGGAGTGCGCCCATGTCGAGCGAATACACGACCGCGTTCTGCAGGATTTCCGGCACGTCGCCCTGCGTCACGCGCCATGCAAGACCTTCGGCGATTGCGGTCTTGCCGACGCCGGCCTCGCCGACCAGCAGCGGATTGTTCTTGCGGCGGCGGCACAGGGTCTGGATGACACGCTCGACCTCGGCTTCGCGACCGATCAGCGGATCGATCTTGCCTTCGCCGGCGAGCTTGTTGAGGTTCTGGGTAAACTGATCCAGCGGGCTTTCCTTCTGCTGTCCCTCGGTTTGCACGTCTTCCGCCCCTTCCGGTGACTTCTGGGCATCGGCTTGCTGATCCTTGCGCACGCCATGCGAAATGAAATTGACGACGTCGAGCCGGGTCACGCCCTGTTGATGCAGGTAGTAGACCGCATGCGAGTCTTTCTCGCCGAAGATCGCCACCAGTACGTTTGCGCCGTTGACTTCCTTCTTCCCGTTCGACGCCGACTGCACATGCATGATGGCGCGCTGGATGACCCGCTGGAACCCCAGCGTCGGCTGTGTGTCGACCTCGCTGGAACCGGGCACGGTCGGCGTGTTGTCACCGATGAAGTTGGCCAGCGTCTTGCGCAGATCGTCGATGTTGACGGCACAGGCGCGCAGCACTTCGGCAGCCGAAGGATTGTCGAGCAGTGCCAGCAACAGATGCTCGACGGTGATGAATTCGTGCCGGGCCTGGCGTGCCTCGACAAAAGCCATGTGCAAACTTACTTCCAGTTCCTGCGCAATCATACTTCCTCCATCACGCATTGCAGGGGGTGCCCGGCTTTGCGCGCGTGTGCTAACACAAGGTCCACTTTCGTTGACGCTATATCCCTAGGATAGACACCGCACATACCTTTGCCATCGCGGTGCACCTTGAGCATGATTTGCGTCGCTGTCTCGCGGTCTTTATTAAAATATTCCTGAATGATGGCCACCACGAATTCCATCGGCGTGTAGTCATCGTTCATCAAGAACACCTGATACATCGGCGGCGGCTTGAGCTTCTGCTCCTGCCGCACCAGAACAGTGTCGTTGTCTTGCTTGGTTGCCATGCGTCTGTTCTATTATGTCCGGCCATGCACACAATGTGCGAACCACAACGGTGTTCCATACCCAGAACGATATTACGCGGTTTCGTTACTAAGCGCAGGTGACGATGAAACGCGCCATATCAAGTGAACTTTTCCGTGTCTGCGTCAAATAAACCAGATATTGCCTTTTAAATACCCTTGACTTTCCGATTTATTGCGTGAAAAATGAACTTTATTGCCTGATCGTGTACATTGATCTTGACAATACGAAGTGAGCAGGTTTGAAGAGGGGCTGCGCTACGCGACGCTCTTGCTTTTACGGCTCGTGTGATTGGACAATATTTGAAAGACGTTTATGGCAACAGGTACTGTCAAGTGGTTCAACGATTCAAAGGGCTTCGGCTTTATTACACCGGATGATGGCGGCGAAGATCTGTTCGCGCACTTTTCCGCGATTCAAATGAATGGCTTCAAAACCTTGAAAGAGGGTCAAAAAGTACAGTTCGAAGTCACGCAAGGACCCAAAGGCAAACAGGCTTCAAATATTCAGGCTCCCTGAACGCTGCTCGCTCCACGGCACTGCCAAAAACCTCGCAACAGCGAGGTTTTTTTATTGACCCGGGTTTCGTGATTCGGTTCAACGTTGCACTAAGATGTGGTCGCCCACCCGAAATTTCCAGCCTGTCGTTTGCCACTGACCGCGTGCATGAACCTGAAGCAGAAAATCACCCTGTTTGCCATCACGCCGCTCGTGCTTGCCTTGTGCGTCCTGGCACTGGCGGTGCGCCATCAGGCAAATGCGCTGGCACAGCAGGAAAAGGTCGCGGTTGAAACAGCGTACTTGGCAAGCAAGGAAGGCGAACTGCGCCACTACATTTCACTGGGGCGCAGATCCATCGCCGGCTTGTACGAGGCAGCCTGGCAGGATGCCGATTCGTTGGCAGAGGCGAAGGAGATCCTGGCAAAGCTCGACTACGGCGACGATGGCTATTTCTTCGTCTACGATCTCAAGGGCACGAACCTGATGCATCCGCGCCAGCCCGAACTGGTCGGCAAGAACCTGTGGGACCTGCGGGATGCACAGGGAAACTATACGATTCGCAACCTGATCGGAAAGGCCAAGGCCGGTGGTGGCGTCGAGAACTACATGTGGGTCAAGCCGTCGACCGGCAAGGTGGTTGCCAAGATCGGCTACGTCGTGCTGCTGGAGCGCTGGGGCTGGGTGCTGGGCATTGGCCTGTACCGGGACGATGTCGACATTGCGCTGGCCAAGATCGATGCCCAGACCTCGGCCAACATCCGCAACACCATGCTCTGGATCGTCGCCATTGCGGTGGCTGCCGTCCTGTTCATCGCGCTGGCCGCGCTTGCGCTCAACGTCAGTGAGTACCGGGTGGCGGATGCGAAGCTGAAGGTGCTGGCGCAACGGGTAGTGCGGTCGCAGGAAGACGAGCGTGCGCGCCTGTCGCGCGACCTGCATGACGGCATCAGCCAGTTGCTGGTGTCGATCAAGCTGCAAGTCGAGTCGGGCATCGCCATCATGACCGGGCAACCGCACAGGGCCGATACGGCCCGGCTGGCATTTGATCGGGCCGCCACGCAATTGAACGACGTACTGGGCGAAGTGCGACGCATCTCGCACGACCTGCGCCCGGCACTGCTGGACGACCTCGGGCTGGCGCCGGCCCTGGGCCACCTCGCCAGCGAGTTCGCCGAACTGACCGGCACGCCGACGGCGTTTCGCGTCGACGGCCCGGTCGACACGATCTCGGCAGCCGCCAATACGGTGCTGTTTCGCATTGCGCAGGAAACGCTGACGAACGTGCGCCGTCATGCAGTCGCCACCAGCGTGCAGATGCGCCTGCTCGGCAGCGCCTCGTCGGTGCGGCTGTCGAACATCGACGACGGCGTCGGCTTCGACCTCTCCGGCGTGGCGCAAAACCCGAAACGCGGCATCGGCCTGCGCAACATGCATGAACGCCTTGAAGCCATCGGCGGCAAACTGCATCTGAACTCTTCTGCGGCGGGAACCGAAGTAACGGCGACCCTGCCGGTGGTTTGACTTAACATGCCGCAAAAGGCCGGCACGACGCGCAGCCGCGGCAGAAACCGATGATGGAAGCGACATGACGGAAACACCCGAGCACGTACCGCAGGACGCCGACGGCATGCCGGCCGTGGTCCGCATCCTGCTGGTCGACGACCATCCATTGGTGCGCGACGGTTTGCGGGCGCGCCTCGAATCGATCGGACATTATCGTGTCGTTGCCGAAGCCGCTGGCGCGGACGACGCCCTGCGGCATGCGGCAGGCATGCCGATCGACCTGGCGCTGATGGACATTAACCTGCAGGGCATGAGCGGCATCGACCTGACCGGACACTTCCATGCGCTGTTTCCGCAGATCGCCGTGCTCATGCTGAGCATGCACGACAAGGCAGAGTACGTGCTCCAGGCAATCCAGGCCGGCGCCGGCGGCTATGTCCTGAAAGACGCGCCTGCCTGCGACATCATTGCCGCCATCGATCAGGTCATCGCCGGTGGCGTCTACTACAGCGCAGGCGTTGCCCGCCACTTGAGCGCACCGCTGCAACCGGCACAGTTGCTGACACCGCGCGAGCGCGAAATCCTGCGGGCGATTGCCCATGGCAAATCGAGCAAGCAGATAGCGGGCGACCTCGAGCTGAGCGTACGCACGGTCGAAACCCACCGCCTGAACATCAAACGCAAGCTGGGCATCGAAGGGCAGGCAAACCTGATCCGCTTTGCCCTGGAACAGGCCGGCCCGTCCTGAAACGACCGGCGAAAAAAAGCCGCACGTGGCGTGAGCCGGCGCGGCTTTTCAGTGCATGCAACCAGCGCACACGGCGCCGGACGATGCCTACATGTTTTCGATCATCACATCGCCAAAGCCGGAGCACGACATCTGGGTTGCGCCTTCCATCAGGCGGGCGAAATCGTAGGTGACTTTCTTTTGCATGATGGATTTTCCCATCGAACTGATGATGAGGTCGGCCGCTTCGAGCCAGCCCATGTGGCGCAACATCATTTCGGCCGACAGGATCAGCGAGCCCGGATTGACGTAATCCTTGCCGGCGTATTTTGGCGCCGTGCCGTGGGTTGCCTCGAACATTGCAACCGAGTCCGACAGGTTCGCGCCGGGGGCGATGCCGATGCCGCCGACCTGCGCCGCCAGGGCGTCGGAAATATAATCGCCATTCAGGTTCAGGGTGGCGATCACGCTGTACTCGTTCGGGCGCAACAGGATCTGCTGCAGGAATGCGTCGGCGATCGAATCCTTGACGATGATGTCGCGGCCCGTCTTCGGGTTCTTGAACTTGCACCATGGACCGCCATCGATCAGGGTGGCGCCGAACTCGGATTGCGCCAGTTCATAGGCCCAGTCACGGAAACCGCCTTCGGTGAACTTCATGATGTTGCCCTTGTGGACAATCGTCACCGATGGCTTGTCATTGTCGATCGCATACTGGATCGCCTTGCGCACCAGGCGTTGCGTGCCTTCGCGCGAGACCGGCTTGATGCCGATGCCGGAACTGGCGGGGAAGCGGATCTTCTTGACGCCCATTTCGTTGATCAGGAAATCCATCAGCTTCTTGGCGCCTTCGGAACCTTCCTGCCACTCGATGCCGGCATAGATGTCTTCCGAATTCTCGCGGAAGATCACCATGTCGGTCTTTTCAGGCTCCTTGACGGGCGACGGCACGCCGGTAAAGTAGCGCACCGGACGCAGGCAGACATACAGGTCGAGCTGCTGACGCAGCGCCACGTTCAGCGAACGGATGCCGCCGCCGACCGGCGTCGTCAGCGGCCCCTTGATGGACACCACGTAGTCCTTGACGGCCTGCAGGGTTTCTTCGGGCAGCCAGACGTCGGGGCCGTAGACCTTGGTCGACTTTTCGCCTGCAAAGATTTCCATCCAGCTGATCTTGCGCTTGCCGCCGTATGCCTTGGCAACCGCCGCATCGATCACCTTGATCATCACGGGCGTGATGTCGACGCCGGTGCCGTCGCCTTCGATGAACGGCAGGATCGGGTTGTCTGGTACATTCAGCGAAAAATCCGCGTTGACGGTGATTTTCTTGCCATCTGCAGGCACTTTTATATGTTGAAACATCGTGGGTTTCTCCGGAGGTGATGCGGGCTGTCGCGCGGGGAGCGGTTACACCATGTTATGGCAGGTGGACCGCTGAATCTGCTGCTTGTCGAGCTGATGTAAAGAATATTATTTTGGCCGGGCCTGTCGCTTTGCCTGCAATGTTACACGTGCCGATGCGGGCTCGGCTTACCTACTCTTCTATAAGACATAAGACCATGTTCCGCATTATGCACTATTATTTTACTGGATGCCAAGGATTCGGCGTTGTCACAACCGTGGCGGGAAGGCGCGCAAGCTCATGGCTCTGATACTTTTCAACAAGCCATTTCAGGTGATGTGCCAGTTCTCGGCGCACGCCAGCCGGCCGACCCTGGCCGACCATATACCGCTGCCTGGCATTTATCCCGCCGGGCGGCTCGATGCCGACAGCGAAGGTCTGCTGCTGTTGACCGACGATGGCCTTTTGCAAAGCCGCATCAGCCATCCGGCACACAAGGCGGCAAAAACCTATCTGGTGCAGGTCGAGGGCATACCGGGCCGGGGCCAGCTGGAGCGCTTGCAGCTGCCAATCGATCTGGGCGATTTCACCACCCTGCCCTGCAAGGCGGTGCGCGTGGAGGCGCCGCAGTGGCTCTGGCCGCGGCAGCCGCCGATCCGCGAGCGCGCCGCGATTGCCACGAGCTGGCTCTCCATCGTCCTGGGCGAAGGCAAGAACCGGCAGGTACGCCGGATGACCGCCTGCGTCGGCTTGCCGACACTGCGCCTGGTGCGCATTGCGATCGGTCCGTTTTCGCTGGCATCGCATCCGCTGATGCCAGGCGAATACTGCAGCGTATCGCCGGCGCTCTTGAACTTTCCCGCAGACTAGCGCCGGCGTCAGAAGCCCAGCAGCTTCAGGTCCAGGGCCCGTTCGGCAAGCCAGATCGAGGCCAGGATCGCGATGACGACCGAGCCGCCCAGCAGCACCAGCCGGCGATAGAACCAGGTGTGTCGCAACAGGTAGGCCAGTGGCAGAAATGCCGCAACGATTGCCAGCTGCCCGGTTTCGACCCCCAGGTTGAAGCCGACCAGCGCCAGGATCAGGGCATCCTTGGGCAGGCCGAGATCGGTCAGCACGCTTGCAAAGCCGAAGCCATGGATCAGGCCGAAGGCAAATGCCATCATCCAGCGCCGCTCCCGGAACAACGGAAACAGGTTGTTCAATGCGGCGATCACCACCGAGGCGGCAATGGTCGACTCCACCCAGCGCGAAGGCAGGCTGATGACGCCCAGCGTGGCCAGCGTCAGCGTGATCGAATGCGCCAGCGTGAAGGCCGTGACGATTTTCAGCACCGCCCAGAACGCCGGCTTGAAGGCGCCGACCGCCTCCCAGCGGCGGCTGCGCCGCACCGCAACGGCAGGCAGCAGGAGGGCCAGCAGGAACAGGATATGGTCGTAGCCGATCCAGATATGCCAGACGCCTTCGCGGGCATAGTCGATGAACTGCCGCAGGCGGCTCGGCGCGCTCAGTGCAAATTGCTGCGTCGCCTTTTCCGGACTGAAAATGGCGGTGGTGGCGGCGCCTTCATACTGCAGGCGCAACAGACCCTTGTGCTGCGGATCGATATCGAAGAACAGCCGGTACTGCGCCTGCAGGGTTTTCAGGCCCGCCGGACAGGCCGCACGAAATTTCACGACCACGTAAGCGCCGTCGGTATGGTCATCGATCAGGTGCTCGATGACCTGCGCCGGACAGACCACGCCATCGCTTTTCAGCTGCAGGCGGGCCATGGCATAAGCATCGATCTCGGCGCGCTTTGCCCGCACCTCGCCCCAGGTGATCTGTGCATCGCCGTTGGCATCGAGTCCGATGGCGAAATCCAGGTCGCGCAGGGCGATGTCCCACTGGCCGTCGATGACGTTGCCGTTGACATTGAAGATCAGGTAACTGTCGCTTGGCTTGTGGGCCTGGGCCGCAGACCCCAGCAGGAGCGCGAAAACCGCCAGCAGCACGCGCATCATGACTGCACCGCCCGGATCCGTTGCGCCAGCGTGGCCAGCACCTGGTCCTCGATGTGGCTCTCGTCGAGCCAGCGCAGCACCGGCTGGGCCGCTGCAGGGTCCTTCAGTGCGAGCGCTGCTTCGAGGAAGATGCGGGCGTCGCGTGGTTCCAGTTGCACTTTCCAGTTTTCTTCGGCAAGCGCCAGGGCGCGTCTTGGATTATTGCGTACCTTCAGTTCGAACTGGGCTTCTTCCTGCTGGTGCACGGTATCGCCCCGCAACTGGGCCGCGGCGTAGCGGGCGGCAAGCGTTGCTTCGCTTTCCCGGCCTTCTGGCAGTTTCAGGATGCGCTCTGCCAGCACCAGCCGCAGCAGCAGGGTGTCGGAGCGGATCTTGTCCTTCAACATAGTGTTGACTTCGGCGGCGCGGTTTTGCAGCAGCAGAAAATCGGCATACGCAGCCAGGAGAAAGGTGTCCGTGATGCCAAGAGCCAGTGCCTGCTTGAACTGCAGTTCGGCGGCATCGGTGCGCCCGAGACGCTGCGCCATTTCAGCCAGACGCAACAACACCCACAGTTTTTCATCCGGCGGTGCTTCAGGGTGGGCCCGCAAGACGGCGTCAAGGCGCGTGTAGGCTGCAGGCGCCTTGCCGGTCAACCCATCGACCATCGCCTCGCAGCCGGCGGCGATCAGTTCGCTGCTCACGCCCTGCAGCGCCAGGCAGTCTGCGCGTGCCAATCCATAGCGTGCCTGGACGATATGGATCGTCGCGCGCAGCGCCCTGGCCTGCCCCTGGCGCGGATCGCGCACCAGTACCTTGCTCAAATCGTCGAGCGCACCGGCAAAATCATGCCGGAATTGCGCCAGGCTGGCGCGCAGCACCTGCACCGGAATCGGCGGCTCGGGCAACTCCCACCAGGGTCCGAGGGCTGCTTGCGCATAACCGAGATAGCGCGGGTCACCTTCTTCGGCAACCAGGCCGTAGTAGCGTCGCGCCAGGCTGACGGCAACATCGAGATTGCGCGGGTTGCGCTGCAGTTCGCCCCGCATCTGCGCCATTTCCCGTGCAATCGGGTCGTTCGGCCGGAACGGCAGCTTCTCCAGCACCTGGGCGTCCGACTTGGGCAAGTAGGGGCTTGCGGTCGTCAGGCCCGTCGCGAACAAGAAAACAGCAGATAGCAGGGTCGATAAAAAGCGTGATGGTGGCATGCCGGATCCAGATGTACGGCCGAACGGTTCGGCAAACGCCGTGCATCATAACAATCGCCACGCGGTCATGCAATTTCCCTGCTTTTGCGGCAAACCGGGGACGATGCCGCTCGTTTTCGCCAAAATATCAAAATAATGCCTGTTTCTTGAAAAGCGATGTCAACCAGACCGTCGGTGCATCGTTATCCGAGATGATTCATCAGAATCGTCCAATTTCAATACGTCTCCATAGGAAAACCCAAATGAAAAACCTGATCGCTGCTCTGGTCGCTGGCCTGTTCGCTGCTTCTGCTTTCGCTGCTGCACACACCGCTGCACCTGCCGCGCCTGCAACACCTGCAGCTGCTGCCGCGCCTGCTGCACCAATGGCTGCTGATGCGCCTGCTGCAGCACCAAAAGCAAAAAAAGCAAAAAAAGCAAAAAAAGCAAAAAAAGCAAAAAAAGCAAAGAAAGCCGCACCTGCTGCTGAAGCCGCTGCAAAGTAATAACTTCATCCGCATTACCGAAGAGGCAGGCGCGTCCTGCCTTTTTTTACGTCCCGCACATTGCGTCGCGATCGGTCAGGCGACTCGGTTAAGATGCTGACGTCGCACTTTTCAAAACATTTGGGTTAGCTTAAAAATGCGTTTCCTTTATCCAGGCTTTTCAGTGCGCATTGCCGGCGCCATGCTCGCAGCAGCGCTTTCGTTTGCCGCCGCCGCGCAGCAAGCACCGAAATTCGAGGTCGTATCCCTGACTGCGGGCATCAACTTGATCAAGGCAGAAGTTGCGGCAGCGCCTGCCCAGCGCCAGCAAGGCCTGATGTTTCGCGAAAAAATGGGCGCCAACGACGGCATGGTATTTGTGTTCGAAGGGCCGGCCGAGGTCTGCATGTGGATGAAGAACACATTGCTGCCACTGTCGGTTGCCTTCATCGACGGCAACGGCAGGATCGTCAATATCGAAGACATGCAGCCGCAGACGCTTGAGTCGCATTGCGCCCGCAAACTGGTGCGCTATGCGCTTGAAATGAACCTTGGATGGTTCAAGCAAAAAAATATCAAGCCTGGCACCGTAATCGAAGGATTGCCACGGATCGAGCAATAACCGGCTGAAAGCATCCCAGCGGGTACAGGCAAAACAAAACCCGCGCGGCATGCAGGCCGGGCGGGTTGTCTGGTGATCCGTTCATCTCTACGAATCGTAGTGCGGTCGAAGCCGCTGCTTGAAGAGCAGGCAGCTTTTCGACACGTGCTCCGGAAGATCAGGCTCCCGGAACGCGCAACAAGACTAGTTAAGCAAGCGCCTTGAGGGCAGCGGCAAGGCGGCTCTTGTGACGTGCAGCCTTGTTCTTGTGGATGATTTTTTTGTCAGCAATGCGGTCGATGGTCGAGACCGACGCCAGGTACACCTGCGACGCTGCAGCCTTGTCACCGGCGTCGATTGCCTTGCGAACGGCCTTGATTGCTGTACGCAGTGTCGAGCGCTGGCTCGAATTGTGGGCATTCTGTTTGACTGCTTGACGAGCGCGTTTGCGTGCCTGTGCTGTATTTGCCATGTGTACTAATCCTAAAACGAAGTCGGGGCGCCAGTACCTTTCAAATCCAAAAGGAAACGGTCGCGCAGTGTTACGGTAAGCCTGGAGCCAGGAGCGGCGAAATTCTGTGTAGCCTTCGATTATAGCGGCCTTCCGGGAAACGTGCAAATTAACTGCATGAGGCGTTGCGCCTTCAGGCTACCGCAAGTGTAGATTGCAAGCGCATCCTGCGCAAAATCTGACCGGCCGGAACAGGCGCCGGCGGCCTGATCGATCAAAAGCGCGCACCGCTGCTGCCGCAAGCCTGGAGCCGACCGGCTATAATCCGCTCCCTTTCCTCCTTTGCCTGCCGGGCCCGATCGGCACAACCAAATGAATCTGCACAAAACCCTTGCCACGATCTTCGGCATGACAATGCTGTCGCGGATAACGGGATTCCTGCGAGACTTCCTGATTGCCCGGGCGTTCGGCGCCTCCGGTTACACCGACGCGTTTTTCGTGGCGTTCCGGATTCCGAATCTGCTGCGGCGACTGTTTGCCGAAGGTGCGTTTTCGCAAGCCTTCGTGCCAATCCTGGCGGAATACAAGAATCGCAAGGGCGATCGGGCAACGCACCAGTTGGTGGACCATGTCGCCACCGTCCTGACATGGGCCCTGCTTGCCACCTGCCTGGCCGGCATCGCCGCCGCGCCGGTGATCGTGTATTTCATCGCTGCCGGCTTGAAAAGCGACCCGGTGACATTCAATGCTTCGGTCGTGATGACACGCATCATGTTTCCCTACATCGGTTTCATGTCGCTGGTGGCGCTGTCGGGCGGCATCCTTAACACCTGGCGCGAGTTTCGCATTCCGGCCTTCACGCCGGTGCTGCTCAACCTGTCCTTCATCACGGCGTCGCTGCTGGTGGCGCCGCATCTGGCGCAGCCGGTCTATGCGCTGGCCTTTGCGGTCGTCGTCGGCGGCCTGCTCCAATTGGCAATCCAGGTGCCGGCATTGCTGAAGATCGGCATGCTGCCCCGCATTTCGCTGTCGCCACGCAACGCACTGCAGGACCCCGGCTTGCGGCGGGTGCTGCAGAAAATGGTGCCGGCGACGTTTGCCGTCTCGGTCGCCCAGGTCAGCCTGATCATCAACACGAACATTGCAACCCACCTCGAAAAGGGCAGCGTCTCATGGCTGTCATATGCCGACCGCCTGATGGAGTTTCCGACTGCCTTGCTGGGCGTGGCGCTGGGCACGATTCTCTTGCCGAGCTTGTCGAAAGCGCATGCCGATGGTAACGACACGGAATATTCGTCGCTGCTGGACTGGGGCCTGCGCCTTACCTTCCTGCTGGCGCTGCCATCGGCCGTTGGCCTGGCAACCCTGTCGGAGCCGCTGACGGCAACGCTTTTTCATTACGGAAAATTCGACGCGCAGGCGGTCATGATGACGGGACGCGCACTGATTGCGTATGGCGTGGGCCTGATCGGATTGATCCTGGTAAAGATCCTGGCACCCGGCTTCTATGCAAAGCAGGACATCCGCACGCCGGTCATGATCGCCGTTGGCGTGCTGATTGCAACGCAGTTGATGAACCTGGTGTTCGTGCCGTGGATCGGACTGGCGGGCCTGGCACTGTCGATCGGGCTGGGCGCCTGCATCAATGCAACCTGCCTGTATCTCGGCCTGCGGCAGCGCCGGTTGTACGCACCGGGCGCCGGCTGGGGCATGTTCTGCATCCGGCTTTCCGGGGCACTGTGCCTCATGGCAGGCGTTGCGCTCTGGCTGGCTGCAAAGTTCGACTGGCTGGGCATGCAGCCGCATCCGGTACACAGGATGCTTGCGCTGCTGATGGTCATGACGTGTTGCGGTATTGCCTATTTCGGTGCACTGGCCGCGATGGGCTTCGACTTCAAGGCATTCAAGCGGGCAGCGAGCTGACCCGGACCGGCGCCGCACGCCAGTGCCCTGCACTCACCGCGGCCGCATGCCGCGCCCAGGCGGCGGGCCTGGCCGACGTCGCCGGCACGACACGGCGGATTTGCGCTACCGCGGTTCCCGCTTTATCTCGACGCGCGCTGGATATATCATGACTGCGACATGACGATAAACACCCTCGACTATTTTGCGTCCCTGGTGCAGCAGGACGATTCGATTCTGCTGTTCGAGGCGGCGCTCTCGCTCGGCCAGGATGCCGAACCGGGTCTGAACCTGACCGCACCGCAGATGGAGATCGACACGCTGGCGGTGCGCCTGCGAAAACGCCTGCCTGCCGACGCTTCCCATGTGCAGAAGCTGCGCATGCTGAACCACTTCTTTTACCAGGAACTGGGCTTCTGCGGCAATGTCAACGACTACCATCATCCGGACAACAGCTACCTGCACCGGGTGATCAGCACCCGGCGCGGCATTCCGATTTCGCTGGCGATGGTCTACATCGAACTGGCGCAACAGGTGGGGCTGCAGATTCGCGGCATTTCCTTTCCCGGTCATTTCCTGATGAAGTTGTCGGTGCAGTCGGGTGAAATCATCCTCGACCCGTTCAACGGCAGCAGCCTGTCGCGCGAAGAACTGGAAGAACGGCTCGAGCCGTACATTCCACCGCGCCCGGACGGGGTCGCGCCGCCCCTGGCGGCGTATCTGCAAGCGGCATCGGCGCGGGAAATGCTGGTGCGCATGCTACGCAATCTGAAGGCCGTCTTTGTGGAGCAGCATCTGTGGCAGCGCCTGCTTGGCGTGCAGGAACGACTCGTGATCCTGCTGCCGGACGACATTCATGAGCGGCGCGATCGCGGGCTGGCGTATGCGCGCCTGGAGTGCCCGCAGGCGGCATTGCAGGATCTCGAACTGTACCTGGCGCAGCGCCCGTACGCGCCGGACGCCGACACGCTGCGCCGCAAGCTGCCGGAACTGCGCGAGGCCGCCAGGCGCCTCAACTGAATCCTGCGCCGCCGGCAGGACGCCTCACCTCAGGCCTTGCCGCGCGCCTCGATGGTTTCCCATTTTTCAAGCGTCTGGGTCAGCTCCGTGTCGAGTTGCGCATACCGGGCATGCAGCTTCTGCACTTCGGTCGCGCTCTGCTTGTACAGTTCGGGGTCGGCCAGGCGCTGTGAAATCTGCGCCTGCTCGGCTTCCAGTTGTGCCAGCACCAGCGGCAAGGCGTCGAGGTCGCGCTGCTCCTTGAAGCTGAGTTTCTTTGCCTTGGCAACGATCGCCGCGGCCGGTGTTACCGCCGGCGCGGCGGACGACTTCGCGGCCGGTGTCGACGTTGCAGCAGCCTGCGCGAGCTTGTTGTCGCCCTTGCCGACGGCTGCCTGACTCGGCCGCACGCGTTCCCAGTCAGAGTAGCCGCCGATGTATTCGCGCCAGGCGCCCTCGCCCTCGGCAACGATCACCTGCGTGACGACATTGTCGAGAAAGGTGCGGTCGTGACTGACCAAAAAGACCGTGCCTTCATAATCTTCCAGCAATTCCTCGAGCAATTCGAGCGTGTCGATATCGAGGTCATTGGTCGGCTCGTCGAGCACCAGCACGTTTGCCGGCTTGGCAAACAGGCGCGCCAGCAGCAGCCGGTTGCGTTCGCCGCCGGAAAGCGACTTGACGGGCGAGCGCGCCCGCTCGGGTGCGAACAGGAAATCGTTCAGGTAGGTCATCACATGCTTGCGCTGGCCATTGATCTCGACCCAGTCGCTGCCGGGTGCAATCGTGTCGGCCAGGCTGGCCTCTTCATTCAACTGGGCGCGCATCTGGTCGAAATACGCTACCTGCAGCTTGGTGCCCTGGCGAATGGTGCCGCCGTCGGCCTTTTCCTCGCCCAGGATCAGCTTCAGGAGCGTGGTCTTGCCGGCGCCGTTGAGGCCAATCAGCCCGACCTTGTCGCCGCGCAGAATCGTTGCGCTGAAGTTCTTGACGATCACCTTGGCGCCGAACGCCTTGTCGACGGCCACCAGTTCGGCAACGATCTTGCCGGAGCGGTCGCCCGAGGAGACGTCGAGCTTTACCTGGCCCTGCTGATCACGCCGCGCAGTGCGCGTCATGCGCAATGCTTCCAGACGGCGCACGCGGCCCTCGTCCCTGGTGCGTCGTGCCTGCACGCCTTTTCTGATCCAGATTTCTTCCTGCGCGAGGAATTTGTCGAACTTTGCATTTTCGACTTCCTCGATTTCCAGCTGCTCCGCCTTGCGGATCTGGTATGCACTGAAATTACCGGGAAACGACAGCAGCTTGCCGCGATCGAGTTCGATGATCCTGGTTGCAACGTTGTCGAGAAAACTGCGGTCATGGGTGATGAACAGCACGCTGCCCTTGTAATCGCGCAGCAAGCCTTCGAGCCACAGGATGGAAGTGAAGTCCAGGTGATTGGTCGGCTCGTCGAGCAACAGCACGTCCGGCGCACTGACCAGCGCGCAGGCCAGCGCCACGCGCTTTTGCATGCCGCCGGAGAGCGTGCCCATCAGGGCGCGCGGATCCAGGTTCAGGCGATCGAGCGTTGCTTCGACGCGGTTGTTGAGCGACCAGGCGTCGGCGGCGTCGAGCTTGGTCTGGATCTCGTGCATGCGGTCCATGATTTCATCGTCCCGACCCTGGCCGAACTGTCCGGTCAGAGCGTCGTACTCGGCCAGCAGGCCCGGCAACTCACCAAGCCCGGAAGCAACCGCATCGAAGACCGAAATGCCGCTGTCGAAATGCGGTTCCTGGTCCACGTAAGCGATCTTGATGCCCTGCTGCATGACCAGTAAGCCGTCATCCAGGCGCGAGACGCCGGAAATCGTCTTCAGCAGCGAGGATTTTCCCGTACCGTTACGACCGATCAGGCCGACCCGCTCGCTCGATTCGAGTGAAAATTCCGCATGATCGAGTAATGCAACGTGGCCAAATGCCAATTGTGCATTGGAGAGTGAAATGACTGCCATAAAAACGCCTGCTGGATTCATGTTGCGCGCCGGACGGCGCACAATCGGTTGATCGAACGAAGGCCACGGCAACTGGCGACACTTCGAAATACGGTTGCGCCTCGGGATACGGATTTGCACCGGTATGCCGGGGCGGTGGAGGAGTCAGACGCCACGGCTACGGCGACGTGGTGTGACCAACAGGAATCGAACCTGTATCTGAGTCTTAGGAGGACCCTGTTCTATCCGTTGAACTATGGTCACCGATCTGCGCCCCATATTGTACAGGCTGGCGCGGGCATTCAAACCACATCACCGCACGCATACCGCGCTCCGCTGTTGCAGGATACGCCGCAAATCTTTCGACGTTTCAACAAGTGGTGGTGCGATAACGCAGGCTTCGTGCAAAAATCAGGGTTTTCGGGAAACAAAAAATTACATCTTTCCTGTATCCCGTAGCGCGGGTTGCAGCGTTTACTGGCCCATCACCCACTTTCACCGAGGTTATTCATGTCAATGCCACGCAATGCTGTCGCAATCCTTTTCGGCCTATGTGCTGTCGCTTCAGTCCATGCGTCCGACTTCGATGATTTCGGCCGGGTATTGAGCGTTGCACCGCAGGTAGAGCAGTTCAACCAGCCGCGTCAGGAATGCCGTACCGAGTACGTGCAAGTGCAGCGCCAGCCGCAACAGCGCAGCGTCGGTGGCTCGATCATCGGCGGCATTGCCGGTGGCTTGCTGGGCAACCAGGTCGGCGGCGGCAATGGCCGCACGGCAGCCACTGCAGCCGGTGCGATTGCCGGCGCCATCACCGGTGACCGGATCGACAACAATGGCTACGTCGTGCAGGCGCCGCCCAGCGAGGAAGCGGTACGCCAGTGCCGCATGGTCGATCACTGGGAGTCGCGCACCAACGGCTTCAACGTCACCTACGAATATCATGGCCGCAACTTCACCAGCGTGCTGCCCTACGATCCGGGCCAGCGCGTACGCCTGCACGTGGCTGTGACGCCGCGTCCCTGATAGCGCGGCGATCGGTCTCGCATGAATTTTGTACTTTCGATTAAGCGGGGCAACGCACCGACAGTTGGCGCGCAGTTACCTTATGCTGAAAGCAATCTTTTGAGGAGCAAAAAATGAAATCAACCATCAAGACCGCAGGCGCCGCGTTGGCAATGACGGCAGTTCTGGCAGGTTGCGCAAGCCCCGGCTTTCAGCAGCAGGGACAGGCCTATCCGACGCAGCAATCCTATCCGTCATCCTCGCAGTCCTATTCTGCGATGTATGGCGTGGTTGACTCGATTCAGGTGGTTCAAGGCAATTCGAATACGGGCCCGGGCCTCGGTACCGTGGCCGGTGCAGTCGTGGGCGGCTTGCTGGGCAACCAGGTCGGCGGTGGCGGTGGCCGTGCTGCGGCGACCGTTGCCGGCGCAGTCGGCGGCGGCCTGGTTGGCAACAACCTGGAAAACCGCAATCGTTCGGCAGGCCCTGGCGTGTACCAGATCGGTGTTCGACTTGACAACGGTACTTATCAGACCGTGACGCAGGACAGTGCAGCCGACCTGGGCATCGGCAACCGGGTACGCATCGATGGCGGGCGCGTCTACCGTTACTAGAGCAGATTTCGTAATGGCATACGCGCGCTACGCACCGCTTCGAACCACATTGCGGCGTTGCAGCGCGCTGGTGTAGCCCGCTACACGGCGCTTCCTGCGCCTTGCACTGTGGCCCGAATCGATACGCATCACGCATACACCATTTCGAATTCTGCTCTAGAACCGACCCGAGACCTCCCCGCAACGCAAGCCGTTGCGATGAAACAAAAAAGGCCCGGCATTCAAATGCCGGGCCTTTTTCATTGAACGTCGGTAGCGCCGGTCGTCACGCTAGACGATTCGCAGTTCCAGCCGGTCCAGGCCCTCGACGCCGAACGCGAGCAAATCGCCCTGCCGCACCGCTGCAACGCCGCCCGGCGTGCCAGTGAAGATCAGGTCGCCCGGCAACAAGGCGAAATAGCCGGACAAGGTTTCGATAGTTTCGGCAACGTTCCATATCAGCTTGTCGACATTACTATCCTGGCGCACTGTGCCGTTGACTTCCAGGTAGATCCGGGCGCTGTCGATCACGCCGGTGTCGGCAATGCGGTGCACCGGCCCGATCGGTGCACTTTCGTCAAAGCCTTTGGACACGCACCATGGCCGGCCAAGCTTCTTGGCCTCGGCCTGCAGGTCGCGGCGCGTCATGTCGATGCCCACTGCATAACCCCAGACATGACCCAGCGCATCGGCGGCCTTGATATCCCGGCCACCGGTGCCGATGGCAACGACCAGTTCGACCTCATGATGCAGTTCTGCCGTCTGCGTCGGATAGTGCATCGTGCCGACGACACCGGGCGTGACCGGCAGGACCGCATCGGCGGGCTTCATGAAGAAAAATGGGGCTTCGCGGCCGGTACCGCCCATCTCTTTTGCGTGATCGACATAATTTCTGCCAACGCAATAAATACGGTGAACCGGAAAGCGCGCGCTGCTGCCGGCGACAGGCAGCGCGGCGATTACTGCCGGGGGGAATACATGGTCCATGGATTTTCCTCTACTGCTTCAGGTTGGTCATTCACCCAGATAGGCTTCCCGCACCCGCGGGTCGTCCAGCATGCCGGCCGCGTCGCCACTGATGGTGATGACACCGGAGTCCATGACGTAGCCGCGATGGGCTGCCTGCAGGGCCAGCTTGGCATTCTGCTCGACCAGCAGGATCGTCACGCCCTGCGCCGATACGGTTCGCACGACGTCGAAGATCTTTTCCACCATGATCGGCGCCAGTCCCATCGACGGCTCGTCGAGCAACAGCAGTTGCGGATGGCTCATGAGCGCACGCGCCATGGCCAGCATCTGCTGCTCGCCACCTGAGAGCGTGCCGGCCATCTGCGTCGAACGTTCCTTGAGGCGCGGGAAGATGCCGAACCACTTGTCGATGTCGGCGGCAATGCCTGCCTTGTCGCTGCGGGTGTAGGCGCCCATGAGCAGGTTTTCATGGATCGACATGCGGGTAAACACGCCGCGACCTTCCGGCACCATTGCCAGGCGTTGCTTGACCAGTTGAAAAGAATTCAAGCCCTTGATCGGCTTGCCCATGTAGGTGATGTGGCCCTCGACCGTGCAGTCGGGCAGCGTGCCGGTGATCGCCTTCAATGCCGTCGTCTTGCCGGCGCCATTGGCGCCGATGAGCGTGATCAGCTCGCCGCGATTGACTTCGAGATCGATGCCCTTGACGGCCTGGATGCCGCCATAGGCCACCCGCAGGCCGGAAATTTTTAAAACGTTCTCTGCCATCAATGGGCGCCTCCCAGATAGGCTTCGATGACGGCCGGGTCCTTCTGCACGTCTGCCGGCACGCCTTCGGCAATGCGCTTGCCATAGTCGAGCACCGTCATCCGGTCGCACAGGCCCATGACCAGCTTCACATCATGTTCGATCAAAAGAATCGTCTTTCCTTCGCGCTTGATCTTGACCAGCAACTCACGCAGGCCGAGTTTTTCGGTGGCGTTCATGCCTGCCGCCGGCTCATCGAGCGCCAGCAACTGCGGATCGGTGGCCAGCGCCCGGGCGATTTCCAGCCGGCGCTGGTCGCCATAGGAAAGATGACGGGCAGTGCGCTGGGCAAACCTGGCAATGCCTACGAAGTCGAGCAACTCCATGGCCCGATCGCGGATACCGGCTTCTTCCAGACGCGCCGCCCGGTGCTGGAACACCGCGCCGAACACGCCCTGACGGGTGCGCACATGGCGCCCGACCATGACGTTTTCGAGCGCCGTCATTTCATTGAAAAGCCGGATGTTCTGGAACGTGCGGGCGATGCCGGCCTTGGCCACTTCATGCGGCGCCGATGGCGAATAAGGTTTGCCGGCCAGTTCGAAACTGCCCGAGTCCGGCTGATACAGGCCGGTGATCACGTTGAAGAAGGTCGTCTTGCCGGCACCATTGGGCCCGATCAAACCGTAGATCTGGCCCTGTTGAATATCGACGCTAACGTCGGCCAATGCCTGCAAGCCGCCGAAGCGCTTGTTGACGCCGGCGATCTTCAGCATGAT
>JANXSS010000282.1 GCA_025356535.1 Herminiimonas sp. | reverse complement strand
TGGCCGATCGCGCGACCGGAGGTCAGGATCGTGCCGCTGCCCTTCAGCTTGTAGCGCTGCTGCGCATCGGTCGATTTCTGTTGCGACTTGACCGTCTCCGGACGCGCCTGCAGGATGTAGAGCTTGCCGTCGCGGCCATCCTTGCCCCACTCGATGTCCATCGGCCGGCCATAATGTTTTTCGATGATGACGGCGTATTTCGACAGCTCGACGATTTCCGCATCGGTCAGCGAATAGCGGTTGCGCATCTCGATCGGCACATCCACCGTGCGCACCGAACGGCCGGCCTTGGCTTCGCCGGTAAATTCCATCTTGATGAGTTTCGAGCCGATGTTGCGGCGGATGATCGGCAGCTTGCCTTGCGCCAGCATCGGCTTGTGCACGTAGAATTCGTCCGGATTGACGGCGCCCTGCACCACCGTCTCGCCCAGGCCATAGCTCGACGTGATGAAGACGACGTCGGTGAAACCCGACTCGGTGTCAAGCGTAAACATCACGCCCGCAGCACCGAGGTCGGAGCGCACCATGCGCTGGACGCCCGCCGACAGCGCGACTTCCGCATGCGTGAAACCCTTGTGGACGCGATAGGAAATGGCGCGGTCGTTGTAGAGCGAGGCGAAGACATGCTTCATCGCCTCCAGGATGTTGTCGATGCCGACGACATTGAGGAAGGTTTCCTGCTGACCGGCAAACGACGCATCCGGCAGATCTTCGGCAGTAGCTGACGAGCGCACGGCAAACGACATTTCGGCCGTGGAATCGGCGACGAGCTGTGCGTAGGAACTGCGAATCTCTTGCTCGAGACGCGGCTGGAAAGGCGTTTCCATGATCCACTGGCGGATCTCGGCGCCGGCTTGCGCAAGCGCCCGCACGTCGTCGATGTTGAGCGACACCAGGCGGTCGGCAATGCGCTGCGCCAGCGGCGCGCCGCCGTCGATGCTGTGCGACAGGAAGTCGCGAAATGCCTGCGCCGTGGTGGCAAAACCGCCCGGCACGCGTACACCGGCGCCGGCCAGCTGGCTGATCATTTCGCCGAGCGATGAATTCTTGCCGCCGACCGAATCGACATCGGTCATGCGCAAGGTTTCGAAGGAGGCGACGTAGGTCGTCGCTCCGACAGCGCTCGGGACAGCACCTGCTTCTAATGCGTTGGACATAAAAAACCCCACTTTTGATGATAAGAAATCGTTGCATCGCGGGCTCTACACGTCCGGTTTTTGTTATTCTAGGACACGGTGCCGCCGCTTCGCCGGCGCCCATTTTACAGGCTGCAACCCTTGTCTGCCGTCACCGCCACGACCTTTTTTAGCTACTTAAGGGACCCGCCTCACCATGTCCGATCCAGTCAACGCCACCGCCCAGAGCGCCATTGCAGCCCCGGCAGCAGTCCCCCCGGCCAGCCTGCGCACCGTGTTCTTCGTCTCCGACGGCACCGGCATTACCGCCGAAAACTTCGGCCACTCGGTGCTCAGCCAGTTCGAACTGCGCTTCCGGCAGATCCGCCTGCCGTTCGTCGACACGCTCGACAAGGCACGCGAGGCGGTGCGCCGCATCAACGAGACCTTCGACAAGGAGGGCAACCGGCCGATCGTTTTCTCGACCCTGGTCAAGGCCGAACTGTCCGACCTGGTGCGGCGCTCCAACGGCATGCACCTGGACCTGATCAAGACCTTCGTCGATCCGCTGGAGCAGGAGCTGGGCGTCAAGTCGACGCATACCATCGGGCGCAATCACAACATCACCGATTCTGCCGAATACAAGAACCGCATCGAGGCGATCAATTTTTCGCTGGCGCATGACGACGGCCAGTCCAACAAGAACCTCGAAGGCGCCGACGTGATCCTGGTGGGCGTCTCGCGCTCGGGCAAGACACCGACGAGCCTGTATCTGGCGATGCAGTACGGCATCAAGGCAGCGAACTATCCGCTCATTCCCGAGGATTTCAAGCGTGGCAAGCTGCCCGGCGGACTGCTCGCCTTCAAGGAAAAAATCTTCGGCCTGACGATTTCGCCGGATCGCCTGGCCGAAGTGCGCAACGAACGCCGCCCCGGCAGCAAGTACGCCGCGCTGGAGAACTGCCGCTACGAAATCAATGAAGCGGAAAGCATGATGCGGCGCGAAGGCATCCGCTGGATGTCGTCGACGGCGAAATCGATCGAAGAGATTTCGGCCACGATCCTGCAGGAAATCAAGGTGGAGAAGCGGCTGTACTAGGTGCGTTGGCGCTCAGCCGCTGGCGCACCTGCTCGAACAGGCACACGGCGGCGCTGGCTGCCACGTTCAACGACTCGACGCCGCCCGGCTGCGGTATCGATACCCGGAATGTCGCCTGCGCCAGCAGCCGGTTCGAGACGCCCTGCCCCTCGTGACCAAAAAGCCAGGCCACCGGCTCTCTCAGGTCGAGCGCATACAGGCCCTGTTCCGCGTGGGAACTGGTGGCCACCACCGGCACGCTAGTCGCGTCGATCAGCGCGGTCAGGTCGACGTTTTCTGCAATCGTCATCAGGAAATGCGCGCCCATGCCGGCACGCAGCACCTTGGGCGACCAGGCGAATGCCGTGCCGGTGCTGCAGAAGACCGCCGTGATGCCGGCCGCCGCCGCGCTGCGCAGGATCGAGCCGAGGTTGCCCGGGTCCTGCAGGTTGTCGAGCAGGACCGACGCGCCGGTCAGCGCCGGCGTGCCTGCCGCCTGCGGCGTGTCGATGGCAAACAGCAGATCGACGCCGTGTTCGACCTGGCTGATGCTGGCAAACAGCGCATCGGGCAGGACGATGCACTGCGCGCCGCCGGCTTCGCACAGGGCGAGGATGGCGCTGGCTTCCGGATGCGCGCGCGCGGTCTCGCCGATGATGCAACACTGCGGCATGCCCACATGCTGCAGGTAGGCTTCGCACAGGTGAACGCCGTCGAGCAGCGTGCGGCCGGCACGGCGGCGCGCCTGGCTGCTCGTTGCCAGCAGGCGCAGGTCCTTGACCAGGGGATTGTCGCGCGAGGTGATCGTCTTGACGCTCATGCCGCGCGGCCCTTGGCAAAGGTTGCAAGTTCGTCGAGCAGCGCGCGCACCGGCGCATAGGTGCGGCGGTGCACCGGCGAGACGCCATGCAGGCGCAGGCGCGCCAAATGCAGCGCCGTCGGATAACCCTTGTGCTGATCGAAGCCGTAATGCGGATACTGATGATGCAGCCGCACCAGGGCCGCGTCTCGCGCGGTCTTTGCCAGGATCGACGCCGCCGAGATTTCCGCCACCCGGTCGTCACCGCCGACGATGGCGTCGCAGCGCAGATCGATCACCGGACAGCGGTTGCCGTCGATGAGCGCCAGCGTCGGACGCTGGTGCAGGCCGTCGATTGCCCGGCGCATGGCCAGCAGCGATGCTTGCAGGATGTTCAGGTCGTCGATCTCGGCTTCCGAACATTCGGCAATCGCCCAGGACAGCGCATGCGCACGGATCTCGGTTGCCAGCGCTTCGCGTCTTGCGGCGGTAAGCTTCTTGGAGTCGCGCAGGCCGGCGATCGGACGCGCCGGGTCGAGTATCACGGCGGCGGCAAAGACCGGGCCGGCCAGCGGCCCGCGGCCGGCTTCATCGACGCCGCAAACCAGTTCGCTGGCAGGGTCGAAGAGCGGCAGCGGCCGCTGCAGTTTCGCCGGCTTCAGGGATGCCGCCGGCTGGCGGAGAGTGTGCGAAGAATTCAAGGCGTATTCTGGTCGATTCTGGTTGAAAGGGTTGCCGGGTTCGGGGTGGTTGCGTGGTGATTGCGTGGTGGTTGCAACCGCTTCATCCTGCCGCACTTCGGCCGGCGCCGTCGATCAGATTCATCACCGCCTGGGCGCTTTCCCGCGCCGTATCGCGCAGCAATGCATGATGCATGTCGGTGAAGCGCCTTTCCAGCATCTTGCGATTGCCCGCATCCTGCAACTGGAACCACAGCGCATCGGCTAGTGCGGCCGGCGTGGCGGCATGCTGCAGCAACTCCGGCACCAGGAATGTGCGCGCCAGGATATTGGGCAGGCCGATCCAGGGCTGGTAGCCGAGATGGCGCATGATTTCCCACGATGCGCGCAGCATCTTGTAGGCGATCACCATCGGCTTCTTGAACAGCGCCACTTCCAGCGAAGCCGTGCCGGACGCCACCAGCACCGCATCGGCTGCTGCCAGCGCCGTATGGGACGCCTGCAGCACCACCTGCAGCGGCAGGTCCTGCAGGCCGGCCTCGCGCAGGAGCCGGGCAAAATATTGCGCCTGGGCGGCACCGGCCATCGGCACGACGATGCGCAAGGCCGGCGCGCGCGCCAGCAGCAGTCGCGCCGCCTCGACAAAAGGGACGGCATTGTATTTCAGTTCCGACATGCGGCTGCCGGGCAAAATCGCGATCACCGGCGCGTCTGCCGGCAGGTTCAGCGTGCGCCGCGCACCCGCCACATCCGGCGTCATCGGAATGACTTCAGCCAGGGGGTGGCCGACATAGGTCACCGCGATGCCGGCGTCGCGATAGAGCTGCTCCTCGAAGGGAAATACGACCAGCATGTGCGACACGGCTGCCGCGATCTTGCGGATGCGCCCGCCGCGCCAGGCCCAGATCGACGGGCTGATGAAGTGCATGGTCGGTATGCCGGCGCCTTTCAGCGCGGTCTCCAGCGACAGGTTGAAGTCGGGCGCATCGACGCCGATGAACGCCGCCGGTCGTTCACGCAGCAGCTGCTGCTTCAATGCGGTCTGGATGCCCTTGATCTCGCGGTAATGGGCGAGGACTTCGAACAGCCCGCGCACGGCGAGCTTTTCCATCGGCCAGTCGCTGACGAAACCATGCTGCGCCATATGCGGCCCGCCGATGCCGTGCAGTCGGGCTTCGGGCAACAATGGACGCAGGCCCGAGAGCAGCCGGCCGGCAAGCAGGTCGCCGGAGGTTTCGCCTGCCACCAGCGCCACCGACAGGTCAGCGGACGATGCCACGCGTGGTGGAAGCAAGGAAGTCGTGCAGCAGGTTCAGATGGGGCGCACTGTCGGGCAGCGCCACGGCTTCGGCGACTAAGGCCGCCTTTGCCTGCTCCAGCGTCAGGCCGGACTTGTAGACGGTTTTGTAGGCACTGCGCAGCGCGCCGATCTGCTCGCGGGTAAAGCCGCGCCGCTTCAGGCCTTCGATATTGATGCCGTGTGGCGTGGCCGGATTGCCGGACAAAAGGATGAACGGCGGCGCATCCTGGGACAAGCTGGTGTTCATGCCCAGCATCGCATGCGCACCGATCTTGCAGAACTGGTGCACGGCCGAAAAGCCGCCCAAAATCACCCAGTCGCCCACGTGCACGTGGCCGGCAAGGGTGGCGTTGTTGGCAAAGATGGTCTGGCTGCCGACCTGGCAGTCGTGCGCGACGTGTACGTAGGCCATGATCCAGTTGTCGTCGCCGATGCGGGTGACGCCTTCGTCCTGCGCCGTGCCGAGATTGAAGGTGCAGAATTCCCGCACCGTGTTGCGCGCGCCGATTTCAAGCCGGGTCGGCTCGCCCGCATACTTCTTGTCCTGCGGCGCGCCGCCGATGACGGAAAACGCATGGAAGCGGTTGTCGCGACCGATCGTGGTGCGCCCTTCGATGACGACATGCGGGCCGATCACGCAGCCGGCATCGATCCGCACATGCGGGCCGATCACAGCGTAGGCGCCGACCGATACCGAGCTGTCGAGCTGCGCCTGCGCATCGACGAGTGCGGTCGGATGAATCATGCCGGCAGCGGCATCAACCGGATGCGTCATTACGACCCCGCTGGCCTGCTGGCGTCGGCCGCATTGCGCATCGTGCACATCAGCTCGGCCTCGACAGCCAGTTGACCGTCCACGCTCGCCACCGCCTTGTATTTCCAGATGCCGCGCGCATTGCGCAGGATCGTCACGTCCATCTTGAGCTGGTCGCCCGGCTCGACCGGCCGCTTGAAGCGGGCTCCGTCGATGCCGACGAAATAGACGACGCTGCTGTCATCCGGTTTCACGCCCATCGTCAGAAACGACAGCAGCGCGGCAGTTTGCGCCAAGGCTTCGATCATCAGCACGCCGGGCATGACCGGCTTGTGCGGAAAATGGCCGTTGAAGAATTCTTCGTTGATCGTGACGTTCTTGATGGCGGTAATCGACTTGCCCGATTCCCAATCGAGCACGCGGTCGAC
>JANXSS010000278.1 GCA_025356535.1 Herminiimonas sp. | reverse complement strand
CGCGCGTCAGGGTATCGAGATTGACCGAAGTCGATTTCTCGGTGTCGGCGCGCCACTGCACGTCCGGCCAGGTCGACAGCGCCGGCGGCGTCAGGTAGGCCGCGCCCGAGCCGTCGAGCACGAAATGCGCATGCCTGGTCGCCGCGCAGTTCGGAATCATCGCCACCGGTTTGGATGCCGCATGGGTCGGATGCATCATGATCTTCACATCCAGGACCGTCGTCAGGCCACCGAGGCCCTGGGCGCCGATGCCCAGCGCATTGATCCTGTCGCACAGCTCGATGCGCAGTTCCTCGGTCTTGTTCTGCGGCCCGCGCAGCTTGAGTTCATACATGTCGATGTCTTCCATCAGCACCTGCTTTGCCATCAGCATGGCGCGCTCGGCGGTGCCGCCGATGCCGATGCCGAGCATGCCCGGCGGGCACCAGCCCGCGCCCATCGTCGGCACGGTCTTCAAGACCCAGTCGAGCACCGAGTCCGATGGATTCAACATGACAAACTTCGACTTGTTTTCCGAGCCGCCGCCCTTGGCCGCCACCTGCACGTCGACCTTGTTGCCGGGAACTAACTCCATATGCACCACCGCCGGCGTGTTGTCGCCGGTGTTCTTGCGATCGAACTGCGGATCGGCCCCGATCGAGGCGCGCAGATTGTTGTCCGGATGGTTGTAGCCGCGCCGCACGCCTTCGTTGATGGCGTCGGTGACGGACCCGGCAAAACCCTCGAAGCGCACTTCCATGCCGATCTTCAGGAACACGTTGACGATGCCGGTGTCCTGGCACATCGGCCGCTTGCCTTCTGCGCACATGCGCGAATTCGTCAGGATCTGGGCGATGGCGTCCTTCGCCGCCGGGCTTTCCTCGGCTTCATAGGCGCGCGCCAGATGCGCGATGTAATCGGCCGGATGGTAGTAACTGATGTACTGCAGGGCGGCGGCGACCGATTCGATCAGGTCTTCCTGGCCGATGACGGTGGTGCCGGTGCGCTGCGCCTCATGCGTGCTGTTGTGGATGCCGGTGCTGGTGTCGATGCTCATGTGCGGCTTTCATGGTCGGAGTGGGTGTCGGAGTGCACGGTGTTCTTGTTCTGCGTGTCGCTCATGATGCGGTCGCAATAGGCGATCGCAATGGCCGACAGCAGGAACGTCAGGTGGATGCCGGTCTGCGCCATCAGGGTCTTGACATCGTAGGCGCTGGCGTTGATGAAGGTCTTGAGCAGATGGATCGACGAGATGCCGATGATCGCCATGGCCAGCTTGACCTTCAGTACCGAGGCATTCACATGCGAGAGCCATTCCGGCTGGTCCGGATGGGTTTGCAGGCGCATGCGCGAGACGAAGGTTTCGTAGCCGCCGATGATGACCATGATCAGGAGATTCGAAATCATGACGACGTCGATCAGTCCCAGCACCACCAGCATGATGGTGCTCTCGGTCAGCTTGGTCGGCCTCACGGTGCCTTCGATGCTGACGGCGGCGAGCACGTGTTCGAGCGCCGACTGGTTGCCCATGACGGCGCCGATCAGGTCGGACAGTTCGACATAGAAATGATAGACATAGACGCACTGCGCCAGGATCAGGCCCAGATACAGCGGCAACTGCAGCCAGCGCGCCATGAAGATGAAGCGCGGCAGCGGCCGGATGGTGCTCTCCGGCGTCGGGCCGGACAGGGTTTCGCGAATAGAACGGGGTGGGATCATGTCGGTGCAATCAGTGCTTGGTCGGGAAGCCGCATTTTACACGCGACCCCGATGGCCCAAGCCGCACCGGCGCCTTATTTGCTGCCAACGGCTGGGCCCGACGCCGATCCCGCCACCGACGCTCCATGCATCGCTGCGGCAGGCGCGACGCTCAACCGAAAGTCACTATTTTGGCCCATCGACTGGTCATAATTGCACTAAAATCATCGTAAGGCCGTGGTAAGTCTGGCCGATTATCGTTGCCCATCCAAATAAAGCAGGAGACAAGCATGGCCGAGATAGAAACCATCAAGCAGGAAACCCGTATTTTTGCTCCTCCCGCAGAGTTTGCGCGCACCGCGGCCATCTCGGGCATGGAGGGTTACAACGCATTGTGCGACGAGGCGGCACGCGACTATGAAGGCTTCTGGTCGCGCCTGGCGCGCGAAACCCTGGCCTGGCACAAGCCGTTTACCAAGGCGCTCGATGAATCGAATGCGCCGTTCTACAAATGGTTCGAAGACGGCCTGCTGAACGTCTCCTACAACTGCCTCGACGTCAATCTGGCCAACGGCAATGCGGACAAGACCGCCGTGATCTTCGAAGCCGACGACGGCGCCGTTACCCGTCTGACCTATACCGAACTGCACGCCCGGGTCTGCCGGTTCGCCAACGGCCTGAAGTCGCTGGATGTAAAAAAAGGCGACCGCGTCGTGATCTACATGCCGATGTCGATCGAGGGCGTGGTGGCGATGCAGGCCTGTGCCCGCATCGGCGCGACCCATTCGGTGGTCTTCGGCGGCTTCTCCGCAAAATCGCTGCAGGAGCGCATCATCGACGCCGGTGCGGTTGTCGTCGTCACCGCCGACCAGCAGGTTCGCGGCGGCAAGCATCTTCCCCTAAAGGCAATCGTCGACGAAGCGCTGGCCCTGGGCGGCTGCGAGGCGGTGCGCAATGTCGTCATCTACCAGCGCACCGGCGGCGCCATCGGCACCACCGCCGGGCGCGACCTGTGGATGCATGAACTGACCGCCGGCCAGGCCGGCACCTGCGAGCCGGAATGGGTCAGCGCCGAGCATCCACTCTTTATCCTTTACACCTCCGGCTCGACCGGCACGCCGAAGGGCGTCCAGCATTCCTCCGGAGGCTATTTGCTGTGGGCGGCGCTGACGATGAAGTGGACTTTCGACATCAAGCCCGCCGATGTGTTCTGGTGCACCGCCGACATCGGCTGGGTCACCGGCCACAGCTACATCGCCTACGGGCCGCTGGCCGTCGGCAGCACCGAGATCATCTTCGAAGGCATACCGACCTATCCGAACGCCGGCCGCTTCTGGGACATGATCGCGCGCCACAAGGTCACGGTCTTCTATACCGCGCCCACCGCCATCCGCTCGCTCATCAAGTCGGCCGACGCCGACGCTGCGGTGCACCCCGACAGCTACGATCTGTCGAGCCTGCGCCTGTTGGGCTCGGTCGGCGAGCCGATCAATCCGGAAGCCTGGATGTGGTACTACAAGAACATCGGCCATGAAAAATGTCCGATCGTCGACACCTTCTGGCAGACCGAGACCGGCGGCCACATGATCACGCCGCTGCCGGGCGCCACACCGCTGGTGCCGGGTTCCTGCACGCTGCCGCTGCCGGGCATCATGACCGCAATCGTCGACGAAACCGGCAACGACATGCCCAACGGGCAGGGCGGCATCCTGGTCGTGAAGCGGCCCTGGCCGTCGATGATCCGCACCATCTGGAACGATCCCGAGCGCTTCAGGAAGAGTTATTTTCCCGAGGAGCTGGGCGGCACCATGTACCTGGCAGGCGACGGCGCGATCAGGAACGAAACAACGGGCTACTTCACCATCACCGGGCGCATCGACGACGTGCTGAACGTCTCCGGCCATCGCATGGGCACCATGGAAATCGAGTCGGCGCTGGTTGCCAACCCGCTGGTGGCCGAAGCGGCCGTGGTCGGCAAGCCGGACGCGACCACCGGCGAATCGATCTGCGCCTTCGTCGTCCTGAAGCGCAGCCGCCCCACCGGCGAGGAAGCAAAGGCGATCGCCAAGACCCTGCGCGACTGGGTCGCCAAGGAAATCGGCCCGATCGCCAAGCCAAAGGAAATCCGCTTCGGCGACAACCTGCCGAAGACCCGCTCCGGCAAGATCATGCGGCGCCTGCTGCGGGTGCTGGCAAAAGGCGAGGAAATCACGCAGGATATTTCGACGCTGGAAAATCCGGCGATCCTGGAGCAGTTGAAAGAAGCTTCCTGACAAGCCGATGCTGGCCTTGCTAATGCGGAGGCCAGCCACCCGGGAAGGAAACCCCCGAAATCGGCATCGCCTTCAGGATTTTTGCTATACTCGGCGGCTCCGCTGAAAACCGCCAGGTTCAAGCGAAACCAGGAGAGATGGATGAGTGGTTGAAGTCGCACGCCTGGAAAGCGTGTATAGGTTCATAGCCTATCCGGGGTTCGAATCCCCGTCTCTCCGCCATAATGTAAGTTATTGATTATTATAGAAAATCCCCCGCTTCTGTGGGGGATTTTTTTTACATCTGTACTATAGAATGAGATTGTACTATTCAGATGGCCAGCATCGATGTTTATGACCTCCTCGCGCCGCGTTAAGTAACTGGTCAAGCTTCAAATTAATGAAGAAATTGCATTATCGAACGAAGGTGTACTTGGACCGATGCTCGGCGCGCGTGAGTAGGCGTGCTTTGCCGCATAGGAATCAGGCTGGCAGTAGGGGTCGTCGCAGTGCCAGAGTGAAGAGCCAGCGTCCAACCAGTGTCTCCGCGCCGGAAAAATTTCACCTGATTGATGGTGACTGCCGAAAAAGATTGTTCGAATTCTTTGATCGCGTCGACGATGCGCTACAACGGGGGGAACACGTTAGATTGAGCTTCGATCGGACGTCCGACTTGCATCCTTGTGGAACGCTAGTCTTCATGGCCAGACTCGATCTGTGGCTGGAGAAATTTCCTGGAAAGATGAGCAGCCGATACCCGGCGGATGAAGTGGTGGAGCAACTGTTTCAGCATTTGTTGGTATTAGACAAGCTTGGACTGGCTTCGCGGCGTTCGATTAATAGCGATCGTGTTGCGTATTGGCACTTTTACTCCGGCTCGAAGGCGGATCTGTCTGGCTTCAAGGACACCACTCTGTCTATCATCAAGGGCATTGAACATCCCAATCAAATGTTGTTCGCAGATTGTCTTAACGAAGCAGTCTGTAATACAGTCGGTCATGCATATAAGCACTATACGGAGAGGGAAGTGCCCTCGTGTTTCCGCCGTTGGTGGATTTTTTCCCAGTTCCGAGACGATCGCTTATTCGTTGCGATCTATGACGTGGGGGAGGGCATTCCCGGAACTCTTCGTCGCAAGCCCGAATGGAAAGAGTACCTCCGAGTCCGGCACTATACCGACGCACGAATCATCATGTCGGCGATTCAGAGCAATCGAACTAGCACATTTCAGCCGGAGCGAGGTAAAGGATTGCCAGAGATGTTAGAATTCTCTCAATGTTTAAAAGGTGGTGGCTTGTCGATCCTGAGCTCGAAAGGTGGCTTCGATTACGATGCTTCGTCTGGAACCTTGCGCAAACGCAGGTTTTCCATGTCTCTACCTGGTACACTTGTTCAATGGGCAATACCGTTCCGCAAGGAGCAGGAAAATGGAAACGATGAACTTTTCAATAGCTAAGCAGTTTAGTGAGACCCCCGCTGGCCGCTATTTTTCTGACGGTCCAGCCTCAGGACAGCGGTTCCGGGAGGAGGTCTTGATGCCTGCATTACATGCAGGCAAGAAAGTTTTCATAGACCTAGATGGTGCCGTTGGATTTGGTTCGTCATTCCTTGAAGAGGCATTTGGTGGCTTGGTGCGCGCGGGTTTTCAGTCGCGAGAGTTGCACGATAGAATAACGATTTGTTCTGGTCTGAAGACGTACGAGAATCGGGTATGGCGTTATATTGACGAGGCCCAAGCAAGGGTTCGTACTCACTAACTGTGGTAGGCGTCAGTCAGTTCCTCAAGGATTATGGTCCCTCATTCGCTTGGATTATTGCTGCTGTTGGCTGGGCCATCACTAATTCGCAAGCGAACACACGGGAAAAGCGGAAAGAAGTTCGGGCAGAAATTGCCGCTATAGAAGAAAAGCTAGGAGCGATTCTCGAGAAGCTTGCGGAATACTTAAGAAATCCTGTACGGGACGAACGAGCGCAGCTACTCGAGTTAGAGATTGTGGTTGGATTTCAATCGTTGGACCTAATGCACGAGCGTTTAGCGAAACGCCAGCAAGGAGGAGCGGTTGGTCTGTACATTGATGCAATAAAGAAATATCAAGAGGAATTCTTTGATCTCGCGACAGGTTCATACTTTGAAACCGCAGTACGTATGCCAGAAAAGGACGTAAACCCTCGGATTCAAGCACTCCACGCAAAAGCATTTTTGCTTATTGAGTCATTACATAGTTTTTTCTTGGCTAAATTCGACGGTATCTCAACTCCATCAGCTGTGAGAACAGCGATTGCGCCCGACTAAGTTCGATTCTTCCGTAGCGGCTCTGCCATGCTTCCTATTAACGCGAGGAATTGACTATTCTAGGATTTCCCCAATAGACGCGCCGGATGAGCCGTCATCGGCAGGCTAGTCCTACTATCTCTGCCAAAATCGCCATGCGTAGGCTAATAGCGCCTCCGGTTTAGGATTTAACCTGCATTCACCGTAGCGGCCTGACCAATTCTGGCTTGCGGCGATAAACCCTTTCTGTGATCGCGCCGTCAGCATGCGAAAGCAATTGTCGCGCATGTTCTAACGTGTCGGCATCGCTCGCACACTTAGCGCGCAGATCGTGCTCAGTGAAACGCTCGGACACTTTCGTTTCTGCCATCACTCGATTTGCAAAGCTCTTCCAAGCAGATTCCCACCCGCCAGCTCGTCCCGTACCCTCATTAAAATAGCCTTTGCCGAGCCGATTACAGAACAGAAATGGTGACAGCTTGACCGGTCGTGCTTGTTTCGCCATTGCTACTGCAGCGTGTACTTCGTCCGACCAACCAATGATGATCCGCTTACCAGTTCGGGCCTCAGTTTTTCCTGGAGTAACGTGTATGCCATCATCCCTTAAGTCGGACATTGTGAGACGCAGAAGATCACCACGTCGCATACCGGTCAAGATCGCGAGCCGTATGTATGCCTGAACTGCAAGCACGCCGCCAGATTTGCGTTTTGGCACTAGCGTAAGACATTCGACAACCTCCCAGTCGTCGATGTATCGCGTGCGCGATTTTTCGCCTGTCAATCGGACTTCACCCTTGAACGGGTGTTTGTCGATGTAGCCCCACTCGACTGCTTTTGTTAACGCATGGGACAGGATTTCCATTTCGCGTCGCGCGCCAGTTTTACCATCGCTCTTGTCTATATACTGGTATACATGGCGCGGCTTAATCCCTAGCAAGTTCATTTTGCCAAACACCACCCGAACTTTCTTGATTGCCGACCGGTTTTGAGCTTGTGTTGTTAACTTTTTTGTCGGGATGACCTGCAGCGCATAGCGATCTAGCAGCGCTGCAACGTTCGTCGCGTCCTCTACATACTTGAGCCTATCTGCCCACATCGCGTAAGCGTCCGATAGCTTAGTGCCCAATCGGAACGTTTTTTTTCCATCCCAAGAATTTTCTTCGCCGGGCGGAACTTGATAGTAATAACCTCCATGCGTATGGCGCCACCTTTTCGGCAACCCCTTATTTTCCGGTTTACGTTCGCGCGGCATGCAGTGCACTCCAATTCGGTTCGGTATTAGCCAACTTCCTTGAAATCTTGGCACCGCCGCCAAGCACATCCTCGACGTGGGACCGTAGTACGGCGACGCTCCCGTCCGGGCGCGACCGGTGCTCAATACCCATAGATCGTAGCACTTTTACCTGCGAGGCATGCCGAGACCTTTGGGTAAGTTCGCGGATTTCAGAGGTGTCCAAGAACATTTTTGTCATGTCTCTAGCGTTCGGGTCTCGTCCAGTTCATCCACAATTTGGACCCGCTTTGACAGCACGTCCAGTGCGGCTGTATTTTCATTTTGTCGGCTCATCGCAAGCGGCAGCATGTCGCGATCATCGGTGTAAATTTGCGCGTGATGCCGGGCACGGCTGATGGCGACGTAAAACGTGTTTTCGTAAGACGTCAAGCTATGTGTATCGGCTTCAATCAGCACTCTGTCGCAGGTTTGCCCTTGGCTTGAGTGCACTGTCGAACAATACCCGTGGTCCAGCGCTAAAGGCTGGCGGTAGTCACGCGGCACGATACGGCCGTCATCAAAGCGCAGCATCAGTACCTGCCGTTCATATTCGATAGCATCGACGCGTGCCATGTCGCCATTGATCAAGCCGCGTAAGCGGTCATTGGCGGTCACGCGCACTAGGTCACCCACGGCCAACGAGCGTTTCACCGGCACATATGCCGTTAGCATGGTGGCTAACGCCGGTTGCCAGGACGTGCGTACACCATCGGCCCGTTCGAGCAGGATGTAATGGCCCAGTCGCTCTATCACCGTAGCGAGCTCGCCGCGTTTCCATCCTAGGGAGGAATAGTTGGATTCCGCCAATACCAGGTCGCCCGCGTCGTAGCTCAAAATGGAGCGTGCCTGTTGCGACGTATGGTCCTTGCGTGTTGACGATTGCCTAGAACTGATCCACTTAAAGCAATAAATTTCATCTAAATTTGACCCACGTGATTGAATCACCTGCTTAATGTTTGAGCAGGGAGACAGGGAGTGATCACAGTGGGCATGTTAGCCAAGATCAGG
>JANXSS010000267.1 GCA_025356535.1 Herminiimonas sp. | reverse complement strand
AAGTGGCGAAGAACCAGCGCGAAGTGGAAACGCGCCTGAAAGACGCCCTGCACCATGACCGTGCCCGCGTCCAGATGGGCAAGATCTCGCGTTTCGGCCTGATGGAACTGTCGCGTCAGCGTCTGCGTCCGTCGCTCTCCGAAGGCAGCCATGTGACCTGCCCGCGCTGCAACGGCACCGGCCACATCCGCGATACCGAGTCTTCCGCCCTGCAGGTCCTGCGCATCATCCAGGAAGAAGCGATGAAGGAAAATTCGGCCGCCATCCACATCCAGGCGCCGGTCGACGTCGCAGCCTTCCTGTTGAACGAGAAGCGCGGCGAGATCCTGAAGATCGAAACCCGGCACCGGGTCGGCATCATCATGATTCCGAACAAGTACCTGGAAACGCCGCACTACAAGCTCGAACGCATCAAGCATGACGATGCGCGCCTGGAAGAAGTGCAGGCCAGCTACATGATGGCCGAAGAAGCCGAAACCGACATCAGCTACAACAAGCGCCAGAAGGAAGAAGCCAAGCCGCGCCAGGAGGCGATGGTCAAGAGCATCACGCCGGACCAGCCGGCACCGTTCGTCGACCGCACGCCAGTGCCCGTCGCGGCGCCAGCAGCCTTCGTACCGTCGCCAGTGCCGGCGCCTGCAGCCGAGGAAGGTTTCTTCGCCAGGATCATGAATTTCTTTGGCGGCAAGAAAGCAGCCGCACCGACACCGGTTGTCCAGGTGCCGGCACTGACTGCTGCCGACAAGCCGGTACTCGGCACGGCGGCACGCAGCAGCGAACGTCCCGGCGAGCGCAGCGGCGAGCGCACCACCCGCGGGCCGCGCGCCCGCAGTCGTGGTGGACGCGGCGGGCGCGACCGCGAAGAGCGTGACGGCGCGCCGGCAATCGCCGGCGTGGCGGCCGCGACCGGTGCAGTACGTGACACCGGCGCCGCAGCACGCAGCAACGGCAGCATGGCAGAGGCGCCAGCGGCTCGCACGCCACGCCCGCCGCGGGAGCCAAGGGAGCCGCGCGAAGTGCGTGAGCCGAAGGAGCCAAGGGAGCCGCGTGAACCGGCGGAAGGCCGCCGCGAGCGTACGCCCCGGCCACCCCGTGAAGACCGCAAGCCGGTCGATACACGCAGCGACGACGAGGCAGTGCCGACATTGGACGCAGCAGCAGTGCCCGTACCAGCGGCAATGAGCAGCGTCAATGCAGGCGAAGTCGGCCTGCCGCTGTTCCAGGCAGCAGGCGCTGCTGATGCAGCCGGCGTCACCGACGAAGCACTCACCGGCGTCGATGGTGATGCAGCGCAGACCGAAGAGCAGGTGCGACGCCGTCGTCGTCGTGGCGGGCGCAACCGCAACCGCCGCGACCGTGACGGTGGCGAAGCCGGCGAGACGATCGATGGCGAGAGCGACGACGCCGTGGTGGCCGAAAGCGAAGCCGCACAATCGGTTGCGCTGGATACGGCAAACGCATCGCTGACGCAGGACGCCGGCACGCCGGATACCTTCGTCGAACCGATGCCGGAAACCGGCGAGCAGTTCACCGGCGTCGACGCCAGCGCGCCGTCAACGCCTGCGACCCGCTCGGCACTGAGCAACGCCATGGCCGCACCGCTGATACCGCAGCAGGTCGACCGGATTCCGGATCATCCGGCACCGCTCGCCCCTGCAGCAGTCGACGCAGCACCCCAGGCGGCAGTTGCGCCGGCACCGCAACCGGCAGCCGTACCCGTGCCAGCAGCCGTGGCACCCGTACCCGTGCCGGCAGCCGTGGCAGACGCCACGCCGGTGCTGGAAACAGCAACGCCGGCAATGCACCAGGATCTGACGACGGCGCTGCAGCAGGCGTTGCCGGAAGGGCCTGCCGGGGACACGCCGGCTGTGGCAACGCCGGCTGCCCCGGTGGAAAGTGCAGTGCCTGCACCTGCATCTGTATTTGCACCTGCACCTGTACTTGCACCTGAACCTGCGCCTGTTGCTGCAGCGGCATTCGTACCTGCGCCGGCGCCAGCCGAGCCGGTCATGGCAGGCGCACCGGCAGCGAGCGAAACGGCGCTGCCGTTGGTCGCACCGTCAAGCGTGGCTGTCGAGGACCTGCAGCAGGTGCTGGGCTCGGCTGGCCTGACCTTGGCAGCAACCGATCCGGTCAAGTTCCGCGCCGCGCAGGAAGCTGCCGCAGCACGCCAGGTGGCACCGAAGCTCGGCCGTGAACGCAAGCAGCCACCGGCGCCGCCTGCCGAGCCGCTCGAACAGGTCGAAACACGCTAGGCGTCCTCGAACGCAACATCGCCCGGGCGATGGCAGGAATGGAAAAAGGGGCTTCGGCTCCTTTTTCCATTTCCGTCGTCGCCCTGCATTGCCACGCTTAAAAGGCAGCGCCGTCACGATACCGGGAGGCAGTGCCGGCCCTGGCCTCGTGGTATCGTATCTTCGTCATCCGCGACGCTTGCCGTCGATCCGCTTTTTGCCGCACCGAGACGAATTCATGACCGAGAAAGTAATCCCCCTGGCCGATCTGCGCTATCAACAGAGCGTGCCGCGCATTCCTGCAATACTCGAGACGCCTTCCGGCCTGCTCAGCGACGCGCTGGGCAGGCCGCTGCACGACCTGCGCATTTCGGTCACCGATCGCTGCAATTTCCGCTGCGTCTATTGCATGCCCAAGGAAGTGTTCGACAAGGATTACGCCTTCCTGCCGCAGACCTCACTGCTGTCCTTCGAGGAAATCACCCGGCTGGCGCGCGTGTTCGTGGCGCACGGCGTCGAGAAACTGCGCCTGACCGGTGGCGAGCCGCTGCTGCGCAAGCACATCGAGCGGCTCATCGAGATGCTGGCCGCCATCACCACGCCGGATGGCCGTCCGCTCGACCTGACGCTCACCACCAACGGTTCGCTGCTGGCGCGCAAGGCGCAGTCGTTGAAGGATGCGGGCCTAAAACGGGTGACGGTCTCGCTCGATGCGCTCGACGAGACGATCTTCCAGCGCATGAACGACGTCGATTTTCCGGTGTCCGACGTCCTGCACGGACTCGACGTCGCGCACCGGGTCGGCCTCGGTCCGATCAAGGTCAACATGGTGGTCAAGGCCGGCGCCAACGACGACCAGATCCTGCCGATGGCGCGCCATTTCAAGGATTCGCCCTTCATCCTGCGCTTCATCGAATACATGGACGTGGGCGCGAGCAACGGCTGGAAGATGGATGAAGTCATCGCCTCGGCCGAAGTGGCGCGGCGCATCAACGAACACATGCCGATCGCGCCGGTTGCAGCGAACTATGCCGGCGAGACCGCGCGGCGCTGGCGCTATCTCGACGGCGGCGGCGAAGTCGGCATGATTTCCAGCGTCACCCAGGCTTTCTGCGGCGACTGCTCGCGTGCGCGCCTGTCGACCGAGGGCAAGCTCTATACCTGCCTGTTCGCCAGCAGCGGGCACGACCTGCGCGCCCTGATGCGCAGCGGCCGCAGCGACGCGGAAATCTCGTCGGCGCTGGCGCACCTGTGGCGCAAGCGCAGCGACCGGTATTCCGAGCAGCGCAGTATCGACACGGCCGGCCTGCGCCAGGACCGCCGGGTCGAGATGTCCTACATCGGCGGCTAGGCCATGACGAGTTCCGGCACACCGCTCGATGGCGCCATTACCGGCCTGATCCTGGCCGGCGGGCGCGGCACCCGCATGGGCACCGTCGACAAGGGCCTGCAAGCGTTTCGCGGCATGCCGATGGCGCTGCACGTGCTGCAGCGCCTGCAGCCGCAGGTCGATGCAGTGCTGGTCAATGCCAACCAGAACCTGGCGGCCTACGAGGCGTTCGGCGTGCCGGTCTGGCCGGATGCACTGGGCGGCTTCCCGGGACCGCTGGCGGGCCTGCAGACCGGCCTGATGCACTGCGAAACGCCGTACCTGGTAACGGCGCCGTGCGACTCGCCCCTGTTACCGGCCGATCTGGTGGCGCGTCTTGCCGCCGGCCTGCTGGCGGCGCAGGCAGAAGTGGCGCTTGCCGTGACAGGCGCCGGCGCCAGCCTGCAGCCGCATCCGGTGTTCTGCCTGGTCAGAACCAGCGTGCTGCCGAGCCTGTCGGCGTACCTGCAGGCCGGCGGCCGCAAGGTCGACGCATGGTTCGCCACGCTGGCCATGACGCAGGTGCATTTCGATGACGAAGGGGCTTTTCGCAACATCAACACGCTCGACGAACTCCAGCAGTTTGATCTTTAGCAGGATTGCCGGAGCCCGTCCCTGCAAGACTCCCGGCAAGATCCGCAGCAGGATCGACAGCAGGATTTTTGTCCCGATGCGCAAGTCCACGATGCACAGGCAGCGCCATCCACCAGAAAGCAGCACTTCATGACCGATTCCACGTCCGGCCCGTCCATCCTGCCCACGCTCGCCGGCTGCTATGCCGACCATGATCCGAACGCCCTGCCGGTCGAACAGGCACAGGCGATCATCGCCGCCTTCGTCACGCCGGTGCAGGCAATCGAGCAGGTGGCGCTGCGCAGCGCGCTCGGGCGCATTCTTGCCGCCGACATCATTTCGCCGATCAACGTGCCGGCGCATGACAATTCGGCCATGGATGGCTACGCCTTGCGCAGCGGCGACCTGCGAGCCGACCGGCCGACCACGCTTGCAGTTGCCGGCACCGCACTGGCCGGCGACACCGCCACGCTGCCGGTGGCCCCCGGCGAATGCCTGCGCGTGATGACCGGCGCGGTCATGCCCGAGGGATGCGACACCGTGATACCGCAGGAACTGACGCAGGCGGCCGGCGACGGCAGCATCGTTTTCGAAGCCGGCCTGGTGCGCGCCGGCGACAACCGGCGCTTTGCCGGCGAAGACCTGCAGGCCGGCACGCCCGCCCTGCCCGCCGGCCTGCGCATCCGGCCGGCCGACCTCGGCCTGCTGGCCTCGCTGGGCATTGCCGAGGTGCCGGTGCGGCGACGCCTGCGGGTGGCGTTTTTTTCGACCGGCAACGAATTGCGCTCGATCGGCCAGCCGCTCGACGCCGGCTGCGTCTACGACAGCAACCGCTACACCCTGTTCGGCATGCTCTCGCGCCTGGGCTGCGAGCTGATCGACATGGGCGTGGTGCGCGACGATCCGGCTTCGCTCGAAGCGGCGCTGCGCAGCGCCTGCGAGGCCGCCGATGCCGTCATCACTTCCGGCGGCGTCTCGGTGGGCGCGGCCGATTACACCAAACAGATCATGGCGACCCTGGGCGACGTCGGTTTCTGGAAGATCGGCATGCGTCCGGGCCGGCCCATGGCGTTCGGCCGGATCAGTTCGAACGGCAAGAGCGCCTACCTGTTCGGCCTGCCGGGCAATCCGGTGGCGGTCATGGTGACTTTCTACTTCATGGCGCGTGGCGGCTTGCTGCGCATGATGGGCGCCGCCGACGCGCCGCTGCCGTTGCTGCAGGTGCGCGCGCAGGTGCCGATCCGCAAGAAGCCGGGACGCACCGAATACCAGCGCGGCATCGTTTCGTACGACGCCGCCGGCCTGCCGCAGGTGCGCATCACCGGCGCCCAGGGCTCGGGCATCCTGCGCTCGATGTCGGAAGCGAACTGCATGGTGGTGCTGGCGGAGGCCCAGGGCAATGTCGCCGTCGGCGACCTGGTCGGCGTGATGCCGTTCGACGGGCTGGTGTAACCGGTTTCAGCCCTGCTCGGCGTCGCGTTCGTCGGCCGCCTCGGCGCCGGCTGCGCCGAGCAGCGCCTGCGCCGCCTCGCTCGGCAGGGCTTCCACGGTTTTCAGCTTGCGCGCCATCTGCCGGCTGCGGGTTTCGGCGCTCTCGATGTTCTTTGCCGCCCGCTCCAATGTCAGGCGGGTCGCCGCCAGGACGTCGCCGAACTTGCCGAATTCGGTCTTCACCGCGCCCAGCACCTGCCAGACTTCCGATGAACGCTTCTCCAGCGCAAGCGTGCGAAATCCCATCTGCAGGCTGTTCAGCAGCGCCGACAGCGTCGACGGGCCGGCGATACTGACGCGACAGACGCGCTGCAGGTCGTCGGCCAGGCCGGGGCGGCGCATGACTTCGGCATACAGCCCTTCGGTCGGCAGGAACAGGATGGCGAAATCCGTCGTCAGCGGCGGCGACAGGTATTTTTCGGCGATCGTCCTGGCTTCGCTGCGAATGGCGCGCTCCAGTTCGCGACCCGCAGTGGCGACGCCTTCGGCGTCGGCGCGGTCGGCCGCATCGGCCAGGCGCTCGTACTGCTCCTTCGGGAATTTCGCATCGATCGGCATCCACACCGGCGCGCCGCCCTCGACCTGCCCCGGCAGGCGGATGGCGAACTCGACCCGCTCGCCGCTGCCCGGAACGGTCTCGACGTTCTTTGCATACTGGTCGACCGTCAGCACCTGTTCGAGCAGCATGCCGAGCTGGACTTCGCCCCAGGTGCCGCGGGTCTTCACATTCGTCAGCACGCGTTTCAGGTCGCCCACGCCGATGGCAAGCTGCTGCATCTCGCCCAGGCCATGATGGACTTTTTCGAGCCGGTCGGAGACCAGCTTGAAGGATTCGCCCAGCCGGTGCTCCAGCGTCGCATGCAGCTTTTCGTCGACGGTCTTGCGCATCTCTTCCAGGCGCGCGCCGTTGTCGGTCTGCAGCTCGCGAATCTTCTGTTCCAGCGTCTCGCGCACCTCTCCCATGCGCTTGGCATTCGATTCGGTGAGCGTGGCCAGCGTCTGGCCGAGGGTGTCGCCGAAACGCTTGAGCGACACCGCCTGCTCTTCGCGGCCGTGCTGCGCCTGCAGGGTGATTGCCTGGCGCATCGCTTCGAGCTGCACCGCATTGACCTCGTTCAATTTGGTGAACTGCGCACTGAAGGTATCGAGCTGGCCGTTCTGCAGGCTGGCGATACCGGTCAGCTGCGCCGCCAGCGTGCGCTGGAACTGCGCCAGGTTGCCGCCCAGTTCGACGCGCGTGCCCTGCGCGGTGTCCTGCACCTGGTTGCGCAATTCCCGCTCGGTGCGCTCGCTGGTCTGCAATTGATGCCGCTCCAGGTCGGCGCGCAGCTGCAGCAGCAGCGGCGTCATGTCGGCGCTCTTGCGGCGCAGCAGGCCGAGCACCTGCAGCAGCAGCACGAGCAACAGGACGGCCAGCAGGATCAGTTCGAATGAAGTCATTGGAGGTGGGTCGGCGTTGGCAGATACAAACAAGGGAATTCGAAAGACCGGTGCAGGATTGGCAACCGGACGCGTCGGGCCTGAACCCGCCCCCGCCCCGGATCGTGCGGCACGAGCTCAACCGGGCCGGTTGCGCATCCAGTCGGCTGTTTCCAGGAACGACTGCATCAGGCGCTCCTGCAGGCCGGCTTCGACGCCGGTGTCCTGCAATGCCCAGGCCATGCAGCGCAGCCACTGGTCGCGCTCCGGCGTGGCGATCGCATACGGCAGGTGGCGGGCGCGCAGGCGCGGATGGCCGTGGCGCTCGACGTACAGGTCCGGCCCGCCGCTCCAGCCCGACAGGAACCAGTAGAGCTTGTCGCGGGAACCGTCCAATGTGGCCGGATGCAGGCTGCGCAGCAGGGAAAATTCCGGCTCCAGATCCATCAGGTCGTAGAACCGGTCGACCAGCGCCCGCAGCGCGTGGGCGCCGCCGATAAGGGAAAAAACGGTGGGCGGTGCAACGTCAGGAGAATTCATGCGCGCATGATAGCGCAACCAGCAGCAAAAGCGCGGCGCTGCCCGACCATGCGTGCCGCACGCGCCGCGCCATGCGTCACCCCATGCGTCACCCCATGCACCACCTGGGGCGCATGCGTTAGGCCCTATCAGGCTTCGCGCAGGGTCTGCAACGGCGGATGGCGCAGCACGTTGCGCAAACCCAGCCAGCCGCCGATCAGCGCGCAGGCCGCACCGGCGGCAACACCGGCCAGCCAGACCACCGGGCTGAAGACCCAGGCGAAATCGAAGACGAAATGCGCCAGCGCCCAGCCGACCGCTGCCGCCCCGCTTGCAGCGAGCATGCCCGAGAGGCTGCCGACGAGAGCGAATTCGATCCATTGCGCCGTCGAGAGCTGGCGCCGCGTCGCACCGAGGGCGCGCAGCAGTCCGGCTTCCCGGGTGCGCTCATGCTGCGAGCCGAGCAGCGCCGCATACAGGACCAGCCCGCCGGAGGCCAGGGTAAACAGGAACAGGAATTCGACAGCGGTGACGACCTGGTCGAGCACGGCCTGAATCTGGCGCAGCACGCTGCCCACATCCAGCACGGTCAGGTTGGGAAAAGCCTGCGTCAGGACATTGGTAAAGCCGCTGTCGGCCGCCGGCAGGTGAAATGCCGTGATCCAGGTCTGTGCCGCATCGGCGGCGGCCACCGGATTGAGGATGACGAAAAAATTCACCCGCATCGAGCCCCAGTCGAGCTTGCGCAGGCTGGTAATCGTTGCCGTCGACTTTTGCCCGCCGATGTCGAAGCTCAGGCTGTCGCCCAGCTTCAGGTTGAGCGTCTTTGCCAGGCCGGCCTCGACCGATGCTTCCGGCGCCGTGTTGCCGAACCAGCGCCCGGCGCTCACCACGTTGAGTGGCGGCAAGGCGGTCATCGTCGAGAGGTTGAATTCGCGCTCGACCAGACGGCGTGCGCGGTCGTCCGGATAGGTTTCGCCGTTGATCGGATGGTGGTTGATCTCGACCAGGCGCCCGCGCATCATCGGATAGAGCTGCGCCTGGCGAATGCCGCGGGCCTGCAGACGCGCTGCGACGGCGGTCTTCTGCTCGGGCTGGATGTTGATGACGAACTGGTTCGGCGCATCCGGCGGCGTGGCGTCGCGCCAGCCGGCGATCAGGTCGCCGCGCACCACCGTCAGCAGCAGCAGCGCCATGAGGCCCAGGGAGAGGGCGACGATCTGCACCACGGTGGCGGTGGGCCGGCGTTGCAGCGCCGTCAGGGCAAAACGCCATGCGGCATTGTCGACCAGCGTACGCAGGCGGCGCAGGGATCTGAGCGCCAGCCATCCGGCCAGGGCGAAAGCCAGCAGCCCGCCCAGGAAACCGGCGGCCGTGAGCAGGCCGAGCTTGAGGTCGCCGGCCTGCCACAGCAACAGCCCGACAAAACTGGCCAGCCCAAGCAGATAGGTCGCCAGCGTCGCGGCTTGCGGCGGCGTCTGTTCGCGCCGGATCACCCGGTTGTGCGGCACGTTGCGCAACTGCAGGATCGGCGGGACGGCAAAGCCGATCAGCAGGATCATGCCGGTTGCCAGTGCCTGCAATGCCGGCAAAAAGGACGCCGGCGGCAGTTCGGTCGTCACCAGGCTGCCTAACCATTCGAGCAAGGCGAAATGGGCGGCAAAACCGCCGGCGGCACCAACGACGCTGCCGGCCAGGCCGACGAGCAGGAATTCGAGCAGATACAGGACGGTGACCTGCTGCTGGGTCATGCCAAGGCAACGCAGCATGGCGCAGGCATCCACGTGCCGCACCATGAAGCGCCGCGCCGCCATGGCGATCGCAACGGCGGCCAGCATCGCCGAGAGCAGGCCCACCAGCGACAGGAAGCGCTGCGCCCGTTCGAGCGTGGCGCGCATTTCGGGACGGCCGGTCTCGAGCGACTCGATGCGCATGCCGCGCAGGTTGTCGCGGTCGATCTCGGCAGTGATCATCTGCTGGAATGCGCCGACGGCCTCTGGCGCCCCGGCCACCAGCAGCCGGTAGGTGACCCGCGAGCCGGGCTGCACCAGGTTGGTGGCAGGCAGGTCGGCTTCGGCCAGCATGATGCGCGGCGCAAAATTCATGAAGGCCGCACCACGATCGGGCTCGGTCGCAATCAGCCGGTCGACCGTGAACCGCTTGTCGCCCAAGGTCAGGGTCTGGCCCGGCACGACATGCAGGGAAGTTGCCACGGCAGGATCGATCCAGACGCTGCCGGCGCGCGGAATGTCACGCGTCGGCACGCCGTTTTCAGAACCGGCAACGACCAGTTTCAGGTTGCCGCGCAACGGATAGCCGGGCGTGACGGCCTTGATTGCCGCCAGCTGCGACAGCGCGGCATCGCCCTCGCCGGCCAGCGCCATGCTGGGAAAGACGGTCGTCTGCGCCACCGCCAGGTTCCTGCGGCGGGCCTGTGCGATCCACTCTGCCCGGATCGGCTGGTCGGCGCTCACCACCAGGTCGGCGCCGAGCAACTGGTGGGCATCGCGGGCGAGACCGGTGCGCATGCGGTCGACGAAAAAACCGACCGAGGACAGCGATGCGACGGCCACGATCAGCGCCAGCAGCAGGAAGCGCAGTTCGCTGGCGCGCCAGTCACGCGCCGTCATGCGGAAGGATTGTGCAAGCATCGGCAATTTCCGGCAAAAACTGCAGCCTAACCGAATTCCCCGACCGGCGTTGCGTGCGCCAGGAAGAAGGCGTCGAGCCGGTCGATGTAGGCTTGCTTGAGCGCCGGCGGCAGGAAGGCGGCCGTAAAACCGTTGCGGGCGAGCTGGTAGGCATGGCGACGCTGCAGCGGCAAGGCATCGAACAGCGCTTCGAAATTCGCATTGATGTAGCCGCCGAAATAGGCCGGATCGTCGGAGTTGACGGTGGCCAGGATACCGGCCTCGAGCAGCTGCAGCATGTTGTGCCCTGCCATCGCATCGAAGACGCGCAACTTCACGTTCGACAGCGGACAGACCGTCAGCGCAACCTGCTCGCGGGCCAGGCGCGCCGTCAGCGCGGCATCCTCGGTGCAGCGCACGCCATGATCGATGCGTTCGACCTGCAGCACATCGAGCGCGGTCTCGATGTAGGCGGGCGGTCCTTCCTCGCCGGCGTGCGCCACGCGGTGCAGGCCGAGCGCACCGGCCCTGGCGAAGACCCGGGCGAATTTTTCAGGCGGATGGCCGCTCTCGGAGGAGTCCAGACCGACGCCGATGAATTTCTCCCGGTGCGGCAGGGCCAGTTCGAGCGTGGCCAGCGCGTCGTCCTCCGACAGATGGCGCAGGAAACACAGGATCAGGCCGCTGCTGATGCCAAGCTCGGCCTGGCCACGCCGCAGCGCCCGGTCGATGCCACCGATTGCCGTTGCCATGTCGACACCGCGTTCGAGATGCGTTTGCGGGTCGAAGAAGATTTCCGCATGCACGACGTTGTCGGCTTGCGCGCGCAGCAGGTAGGCCCAGGTCATGTCGAAGAAATCGGCTTCCTGCAGCAGCACGCTCGCGCCGGCGTAGTACACGTCCAGAAACGACTGCAGATCCTTGAAATCGTAGGCCGCGCGCAGTGCCGCCACCGAGGCATAGGACAGCGTGACGTCGTTGCGACGCGCCAGCGCAAAGATCATCTCGGGTTCGAGCGAGCCTTCGACATGCATGTGCAGTTCGGCTTTCGGCATCTGTTGCAGGATCGTGTGGAGCGGATTGGTCATGCGGCGTGTCCTTTGCGAAGCGGATGAAACGAAACATGATTCTACGGGCTTGTGACTGCCGCCGTGGCGCTACAGGGAACTGCGCCCGGCGGTCTCGCCGTGGGTGCGCTCGTACTTGCCCTGGCAGGGTGCGCA